>NZ_JBHWZP010000200.1:0-17098 GCF_042728395.1 Streptomyces sp. NPDC060205 | reverse complement strand
GCCGGAACTCCGGTCGGCCCCCGTCGGACCGCCCAGCTCCATCACGGAGGCGGGGAAGCCCGCAGGGGATTCCCTCCACCCGCGGGTGGAGATCAGCGGTCGCCAGGCTCCACCCATGATCCACCCCCGCGCCGATCCGCGGACCGGCGCGTTTCCGTAGCGTCGAAGGCGTCGGCAGCACTCGCCGCCGACACCTTCCTCTCCTCGCTCACGGAGGCCGTGATGTCCGGGCTTGTCGATGTCCTGGCGATTGTCGCCGTAGTCGTCCTGGTGATCGCCCGCCAGTTCCGCCCCCGGCGGCTGGACGCGGACAGGCGCTGGTGGGTCGCGCCCGGAGTCCTCGTCTTTCTCGCGGTGCGCGAGCCCGGCCTGCTGGACCCCGGCCATCGGACGGCATCCGCTCTTCTCCTCGGCGCCGAACTCCTCATAGCTCTGGTCACCGGTCTCGGCTGGGCATGGACCACCCGCATCTGGGCCACGCCGGACGGAGAGGTGTGGAGCAGGGGCAGCAAGGCCGGTGTCGGCGTCTGGATCACGGGCATGGCCCTGCGGGCGGGGCTGGTCGGCCTCGGTGCCGCGTTCGGTCTCCACCAGGACACCTCGGCGCTGCTTCTCGGGCTCGCCCTGACGCTTCTCGTCCGCTCCGGCATCCTGGCCTGGCGGGCCCAGGAACTGCGTCCGGTGACCGGACGGAGCGCGGCGTACGGTGCGGACGTGCCGCGCCCCTTGTCGAAGGAGCGCGTGTGACGGAGAACGTCTGGCAGCGCTGGCCCTCTCGCGAGGCGCTCTCCGGAGCGGGCGTGCACAGGGCCCGGTACGCGCTCACGCTGGTCTCGCGCGTCCTCGCCGTCGGGATCCTTCTGGTGGCGACCTTCAAGGACAGCGACCTGCACGGCTGGGGCATCGCGGCAGCCGTCCTGAGCGTCCTCGCGTGCGGATTCGGGGCCTGGGGCTTCACGAGAACCACGCTGGACCATCGGCTGCTGCCTTCTCTCGGGCTGCTGGCCCTGCTGTTCGCCGTCGCGTCGGTGGCTCACGGCGTGGGGTTCCGGGCGCCCGCCCTCGTCCTGTGGTGTGTGTGCGGCGTCATCGCCATGGAGCGTCTGCCCCTGATGGCCGCCCTCCCCGCCGCCTGTGCGGCGCTGGGAGCCTACGCGGCCGTCAATCACGACGGCCCGCTGTCCACCGTGGCCACGACCGGAGGAATCGCCCTGGCCGGCTATGTGCTCCGGCTGGACGCCGAGGCCCGCGGCAGCACCCAGCGGCTGCTCACCCAGGAACGCGCGGCGCGGGCGGCCGAGGCGGAGTCCGCTGCCCTGGCGGAGCGGGCCCGGATCGCGCGGGAAATCCATGACGTCCTGGCGCACAGTCTCTCCGCCCAGCTCGTGCACCTGGAGGCGGCCCGACTGCTGATAGAGGGAGGGGGTGAGAAGGATCAGGTCCTCGACCGTGTCGTGGCCGCGCGAAGGATGGCCCGTGAAGGGCTCGCCGAGACCAGGCAGGCGCTCTCCGCGCTGCGCGGTGAGCTGTCGCCGCTGGAGGAGTTCCTGAGCGAGCTCGTCGCCGAGTCCGACGGCGCCGACGTCACTGTCGCGGGTGAAAGGCGACTGCTGCCGGCCGAGGTCTCGCAAGCGGTCCGCCGCGTCGCCCAGGAGGCACTGACGAACGTCCGGAAGCACGCGCCGGGTGCCAAGGTCCGCATACGCATGGAATACGGCCTGCACGAAGTGACGCTGCGCGTACGGGACTCGGGCGCGCCGTCGGGGGAGTTCACCCACACCGGCGCCGGATACGGTCTGCTCGGAATGCGGGAGCGGGCGGAGCTGCTGGGCGGCTCGCTGGAGGCCGGGCCGTACGAGGAGGGGTTCGTGGTCATGCTGAAGGTGCCCGTATGACGGAGGAGCGCGGTGAGGCACCGGCCCGTGTCGTGGTGGCGGACGATCAGACCGTGGTGCGCGAGGGCATCGTGATGCTGCTCGGTCTGCTGCCGGGGATCGAGGTCGTAGGTGCGGCCGCCGACGGGAACGAGGCGGTACGGCTGGTGGGCGAGCTCGACCCGGACGTGGTGCTGATGGATTTGCGGATGCCCCGTTGCGACGGAGCCGAGGCGACCAGGCGCATCAGGTCCGAGCATCCGAGGACCCAGGTGGTCGTGCTCACCACGTTCGCGGACGACGAGTCGCTGTTTCCGGCTCTGAGGGCGGGCGCCCGCGGCTATCTCACCAAGGACGCGGGCGGCGACGAGATCGTCCGAGCCGTCCGGAGCGTGCTGGCCGGGGACGCGGGACTCTCGCCCGGCATTCAGCGGCGTTTGCTGGAGCGACTGTCGGAACCGCAGGTCACCGTGCCCGCGCAGGAGACTCCGGACGGGCTGACCCTGCGGGAGACGGAGGTGCTGGTGCTGATCGCAGAGGGACTGAGCAACCAGGAGATCGCCCGCAGGCTGCAGGTGTCCACGGCCACGGTGAAGACCCACATCAACAACCTCTTCGCCAAGACGGGGCTCAAGGGTCGTGCTCAGGCCGTCCGTTACGCCTTCGGGAAAGGACTTGTGCGGCCACCCGGGGGGTGAGTCACCTGATGGGGTGAAGTGCGCGGAGAGAAGAGTCAGGGATCTTCCCGTTCTGTCCATCCTTGGGCACGCGGCCGAAACGGGCGGCGGACAAGGAGAGTTCGGTGGAGAAGCACGACGGTCCCGACCCCGGACAGGTCCGGATCGACGACCCCTGGTACGACGCGCTCGCCTCCGGGTGGGGCGAGTTGGACGGTACGGGTGCGCCCGCTCCCTCTGTGCCGCCCGCGCGCGGGGAGCAGGAGGACCTCAGCGCGCGCGCCGCCGATGTCTATCTGGAGGTGCAGCGCAGTGCCGCCTTCCAGGAAGTGCGCAGCCGCTATCGGAGGTTCGTGATTCCGGGCGTCGCGGTGTTCTTCACCTGGTACGTGGCGTACGTCGTGGCGGCGACCACGGCGCCGGCCTTCATGGCGCGGCCGGTCGTCGGCGCGGTGAACGTGGCGATGGTCGCGGGGCTCGGGCAGTTCCTCACGACGTTCCTCCTCACCTGGGCGTACGCGCGGCACGCGCGGCTGCGCAGGGACCGGGCCGCGCTCGACCTGCGCTGGGACACTCAGGAGCTGACGCGCAGCGTTGCGGGCGGTGGGAGGTGACGGGGAACCATCAGACGCTGGCTCTGCTGCTCTTCAGCGTGTTCGTCGCGATCACTTTGGGGATCACGACCTGGGTGAGCCGTCACCGGCATGGTTCGGCGGAGGAGTTCTACGCGGGCGGCCGGCTCTTCTCGCCGATGGAGAATGGTTTTGCCATCGCGGGCGACTACATGTCCGCCGCCTCCTTCCTCGGTATCTCGGGGCTGATCGCGCTCTTCGGCTACGACGGGCTGCTGTACTCGGTGGGGTTCCTCGTCGCATGGCTCGTCGTCCTCTTCCTGGTCGCCGAACTGGTGCGCAACTGCGGACGGTTCACGCTCGCCGACGTCGTCGCCGCCAGGATGAGCGAGCGGCCGGTGCGTATCGCGGCGGGAACGTCCTCGGTGACCGTGTCGGTGCTGTATCTGGTCGCCCAGATGGTGGGGGCGGGCAGCCTGGTCGCGCTGCTGCTGGGAGGTACGAGCGAGGCGGCACAGACCTGGACGGTCATCGGCGTGGGCGCGCTCATGGTGGTCTACGTGTCGTTCGGCGGGATGCGAGCCACCACATGGATCCAGATCGTCAAGGCGGTCCTGCTCATGGGCGGGGCGATCGCGTTGACCGTGCTCGTCCTGGTGCGGTTCCACGGGGACTTCGACCAGTTGCTGCGTACGGCCGCGGAGCGGAGCGGGCACGGGAAGTCGTTCCTGGCACCGGGCCTGAAATACGGCGGGGACTGGACGGCGCGCCTCGATTTCATCAGCCTGGGACTGGCTCTGGTGCTCGGCACGGCGGGGCTGCCGCACATCCTGTCGCGCTTCTACACCGTGCCGACCGCCCGTGCCGCCCGTCGCTCGGTCGTCTGGTCGATCGGGCTGATCGGCGGCTTCTACCTGATGACGATCGTGCTGGGGTTCGGAGCGGCGGCGATCGTCGGCCCCGATGCCGTACGTGCGTCGAACGCGGCCGGTAACACGGCGGTTCCGCTGCTGGCGCTCGATCTGGGCGGCGGGGCCTCATCCACTGGAGGAACGGTTCTTTTTGCGATCGTCGCCGCGATCGCCTTCGCCACGATCCTCGCGGTGGTCGCCGGCATCACGCTCGCTTCCTCGGCTTCCGTGGCCCACGACCTCTATGCGTCGCTGCGGCGACGGCGTGCCAAACCGCGCAGCGAGGTGGCTGTGGCGCGGGCCGCCGCGGTCGGGGTCGGTGTCGTGGCCATCGCGCTCGGCCTGCTGGCGCGCGATCTCAATGTGGCGTTCCTGGTGGGACTGGCCTTCGCGGTCGCCGCGTCGGCGAACCTGCCCGTCCTGCTGTACTCGCTGTTCTGGCGCAACTTCACGACACGCGGCGCGGTGTGGTCCGTGTACGGCGGCCTGGTGCCCGCCCTGGTGCTCGTGGTGCTGTCACCCGTGGTGTCGGGCAGTCCCGGTTCGCTGTTCCCGGGCGTCGACCTCCAGTACTTCCCGCTGGACAATCCGGGCCTGGTGTCCATTCCGACGGGCTTCCTCGCGGGCTGGCTCGGCACGATCACATCGAGGGAAGCGCCGGACGAGGCCAAACACGCGGAGACGGAGGTGCGGGCGCTCACGGGAGCGGGGGCGGTCTGAGGCGCACCCGTTGGCGTCTCCGCGGGATCTCCGTCAGGGCCGGGTCGCCCAGACATAGCGGTGTTCGGGGCGGCCCGCGTCGCCGTACTTCAGGCTCAGGGTGGCCCTGCCGGTGCGCTCCAGCAGCTTCAGATAGCGCTGGGCGGTCTGCCGGCTGAGGCCGGTCCGGTCGGCGATCTCCTGGGCGGACAGCGGGCTTTCCGCGGTCACCAGAGCCTGGCGCACCGCCTCCGCGGTGGTGGGGGAGTGCCCTTTGGGCAGGTCCGGTTCCGTGCCCGTGGAGAGGGCGCCGAAGATCCGGTCGACCTCGGCCTGTTCGGCCTCGCCGCCGCCGTCGAGGGTACGACGCAGTTCGGCGTACGCCTCAAGTTTCGCGCGAAGCCCGGCGAAGGCGAACGGTTTGACCAGGTACTGCAGAGCGCCGTGCCGCATCGCCGCCTGGACCGTGGTGACGTCACGGGCCGCGGTCACCATGATCACGTCGGCCTGGAGGCCCCGCCGCCGCATCTCCTGGACGACCGCGAGACCCGTCTCGTCGGGCAGGTAGTGGTCGAGCAGCACCAGATCCAGCCGAGGCAGCGCCTCCATCTGCCGCAGGGCCTCCGCCGCGGAGTGCGCCTCGGCCGCGACATGGAAACCGGCGACCTTCTCCACGTAGGCGGCGTTGACCCGAGCGACCCGGACATCGTCGTCCACGACCAGTACCTCGATCATCGCGGCTCCTCCTTGGTGGTCGTGGCGGATCTCTCCCGTGCGGAGCCGTGTTCCGGTCCGGATGCGGGCGCCGGTTCCGCGAGGGCTTCCGGCAGCACGATCGTGAATTCCGCGCCTCCGCCCTCCGCCTGCGCGACCTGTGCGCTGCCACCCTGCCGTTCGGCGAGCCGGCGCACCAGCGAGAGGCCGATCCCGCGCCCCCGGTGGGCCGGCGGTTCCTTGGTGGACCAGCCGTCGGTGAAGATCAACTCACGTTGACCGGCGGGGATGCCCGGCCCGGTGTCGCGCACCCTGAGCACGGCCGTTCGCCCCTCCGCGCGCAATTCGACCTCCACGCGCGCGTGAAGGGTGCCGGCGACGGCGTCGAGCGCGTTGTCGACGAGGTTCCCGACGATCGTGACCACTCCCCGCGCGTCGACCAGCCGGTCGGGGAACAGCGTCCTGTCGGAGACCGTCAGGGCCACGCCGCGCTCCGCCGCGACGGTGGCCTTGCCCACCAGGAGGGCGGCGAGCAGCGGGTCGTGGATCTTCTCGGTGATCTGCTCCGCGGTGGCCCTGTGGTCGCCGACCACTTCGCCGACGAACTCCACGGCGTCGTCGAACATCTCCAGTTCCAGCAGGCCGAGCAGTGTGTGCATCCGGTTGGCGTGCTCGTGGTCCTGGGCGCGCAGGGCGTCGATCAGACCACGGGTGGAGTCCAGCTCGCGGCCCAGTTGCTCCAGCTCCGTGCGGTCCCGCAGCGTGGCGACCGCGCCGCCGTCGTCGGTGGGCATGCGGTTGGCGACCAGGACCCGCTGGCCGCGGACGGTGAGCAGATCGGTTCCGCTGACGGTCCCGGCCAGCACATCGGTCGTACGTCCCTCGCCGAGCGCCGTGCCGAGAGGCTGCCCCACGGCTTCGTCGCCCAGGCCCAGCAGCCGCCGGGCCTCGTCGTTGAGAAGCCGGATCCTGCCCTCGCGGTCCAGCGCGACGACGCCCTCCCTGATGCCGTGCAGCATGGCCTCACGTTCCGCGAGGAGTCCGGCGATGTCGGAGAAGGCCAGGTCACGGGTCTGCCGCTGCACCCGCCGCGAGATCAGGTACGCGGCCAGCGCGCCCACTGCCAGCGCCCCGCCCGCGTAGGCGAAGAGCCCCGGGATGGCGTGGATGAGGCGGGCCCGCACACTGTCGTACTCGATACCGACCGAGACCGCGCCGACGATGCCGCCGTCGGCGTCCCTCAGCGGCACCTTGCCGCGTGCCGAGCGGCCCAGGGTGCCGTCGTCGATCTCCATGACCTCCTGGCCCGCCAGCGCCTGCTGCGGGTCGGTGGAGACGCGTCCCCCGATCTCGGCGGGGTTGGTGTGCGACCAGCGCACACCGTGCATGTCCATGACGACGACGTACTCGGCTCCGCTCGCCCTGCGGATGCGTTCCGCCTCGGCCTGGACGGGCCCGTCCGTCGAGGGGCGCGTCGACGTCAGCTCGTCGGCGAGCTGAGGCTGCGCCGCCGTGGTCTGCGCGATCGCGAGCGCGCGACGCATCGCCTGGTCGTCCAGCTGGTCGCTGAGAGGGGCGAGGAACAGCCCCGTCGCGAGTACCGCGACTCCGGCGGCGATCGCCACCTGCATCAGCAGGACCTGCGAGAACATCCGCTTCGGCATGCCGAGGCGGAGTCGTCGAGCAGGGGGAGTGGGGCTCATACCCATGACGGTACGGGGAACGGCGGGCCGGGCCGTAGACGAAGTGGCGTGGATCTCGTTCGGTTGCCGTGGTCAGTGGGTCAGCGGGTCAGCGGGCCGACGGCGCGGCGGGCCGGCGCGTCAGCAGGTCAACGGGGCGCGGGGCCTGTGGCGGCGGTGCGTGACAGCTCACGTACCGCCGTCACGTCCATACGGGCCGGGGAACCGAGAGCCGAGCCGCAGCTCTCCGCCCGGGGCGGCGACGAGGCGCCCTGACTGACCGAGACGAGCCAGTGGCGGCCGTCGGTGTGGGCGACCGTCACCTCCCAGTCGGGTGCCTGGCCCTCGGTACGGACCACGCTCAGCGCGCCCGCCGCGTCCTCGCGCACCGCCGTACGCACCGCCAGTTCGGCGGCCTGGCCGGGGCGTTCCCAGGCGGAGCTGCCGCGGCACCCCTCGGTGACGACACGCCCTTCGCGTACGCCCTGGAGGACTTCCTTCACGGCGTGGGCCTCAGCGCGCCCGTACGCGTATCCGAACGGCAGGACGAGGAGGGTGGGTGAGAAGCGGTGGCCTCCCAGGTGCGTGACCTCCCAGGCTCCGGCCACTCCGGAGGCGGCGAGTTCGGCGGCGAGGGGGCGGCCGAGCAGGGCACAGCACCGGTCGCGCTTGCCGTTGGTGCAGACGAGAGCGAGTGGATCACCGTCGTGGGGGCGGCCGTCGAGCGCGGTGTCGAAGGAGCGGGACAGGCCCCTGCCCAGCTCGGCGAAATCAAGTGTGAGTAGTTGCTCGGGGTCCGAGGTGATGGCGCTGTGCAGCCATACGTTTCCCGGAGTCGTGTGGGCTGCGTACACCCGGCGCTCTGCGGCCGTGCGGCAGTCCGCGTGGCGCCCTGGGCGGCGGATCAGGGCGATGCGTACGCCGGTGCCCTTGGCGGCCCGGTCCAGTGCGCGGCCCAGCGCCGGATCCAGGTGGCTCGATGTCAGCGCTTCGGCGCCCCAGGGGCCGGGCTGCTCGACCAACAGCCACGTCCTCGCCGTGGCGGCAGTCCCCGCGAGGGGCTCCTCCAGGTCCTGTGAGACCTTCGCGCACGTACTCACAGAGGTGAGCCTAACCTGACTTGGCTCCTGGGGCCCGTGCGACTGGTGGTGCCACTGCTCCGAAAGTGACCGAAGCCGCTGTGTCCTCACGCGTGTCCGCCGCCACGTCCTGGTGCGTTCTGGTGGGGCGACGCGTGTGGACAACTGAAAGAAGGACCGGAAAGGGAAAGGGCTCGACATCCGAGGTGGTGCCGAGCCCCGGTACACATCCGTGTCTGCGGCTGCGGTGCTGTCAGGCGTCCGGGATGTCCGCCTTGGCGCAAACCAGCGTTTCACGACTGATGACGACGATGCGTTCGTAGTCCGCACACCCGGCGTCGGGAGGCAACTCTTCTTCGAGTGCTTTGGTGGCCTCTGTGCCGATGATGGCGAATTTTCCGTCGCTCAGTTCGAAGATGTCAGGACAGGTCTGCCCAGAGAGGCTACCTCGCTGCTGAGGCGGATCTCCGAGGCGTCGTACGATTTTCACCTGTTCTCGACCTTCCCTATGTGCGAGTTGTGGCGCAGGCTCGGTCCCGGCTGCTTCAGGGAGGACTGCGCCGGGTAGTGCGCGTGACGCGTCAAAACCTAGCGAGACGGGGGGGATGTCGGACTTGGCGTGAATCAGGGTTTCACGGGTAAGCAGCACGATGCGCCCGTTCTCGCCGCGGGTCGCATCGGCGGGGAGTAGCGCTTTCAGTGTTTCCGTGGCATCCGTGCCGATTACCGCGAAGTTCCCGTCGGTCAATTCGAAGATGTCGGGGCAGTTCTGCCCGGACACACTGCCTCGAAGGCTCGGAGGAGTACCCAGCCGACGGTTGATCTGACTCACTTTTCAAGTTCCCCTTGGTCTCAAGGCGTGGGCGTACGCGCGCTGTTGCTGCGCGGGCCGATGCGGTCCTGTGGGACCGCTACCTCGACGACCGGCGGCGGAGCGGCTGTTCGGTGGGGGTGACCCTTCCGCGATCGCGTGCAGTCAACCCTGTTGGCAACAGAAGAAACGCCCCGGTTTATAAGTTCGTTATCGCCCGACTGTGTGACCTCTGGGGACACGGGTGTGTTTCCCGGCGCACGGGAGGAGCGGGCGGCGCGCCGTGGACAGCGCTACTCGGTCGGGGGCTCCCCCACCACCCACCACTCGTCGATGTCCGTTTCTTCCAGTTGGCGCAGGAGGTCGTCAACCACGCGACCCAGCTCGGCTTCCTCGGAGGTGTCGATGAGAGTCGCCCGGTGTGGCCGTGTGGCGTACCAGTAATCTCGGAAGATTCGATTCTGCAGAATGCCGCGGACGAAGCCGAAGAACTCCTCACGGCTGATGTTGCCGATCTGGTAGTAGCACAGAGCGTTTGTGTAGAGGGCGTTGGCGAAGAGGAACTGACGCTGCTTCTTCGCCGCGACCGCCTCGTTGTAGGTGTCCAACACCTCGGCCAGCTCGGGGTCGTCCATGGCCTTGCTCAGCAATTCCCAGTGAAGGCGCTGTTGGAGGGCCCGATTGGTGTCACGCTGGGTCTGTGCCTGCTGTTCCAGGTACTCGATGCGGACATGCAGTGAGTCGAGTGTGCGACGCTGCGCGGTGAGGACTCCTGTGATCATGCCCATCCCCGCTGCTGCGGCAGCGCGCAGAACTCGCATGCCAGTGATCTGTGTGGCCATGTCAACCCCCGAATCAGGCGACCGTCCGCCGGTCGTCGGGTGCGGGTCGACAGGGAGCGGACCGGCGAAGCGTTGGGCGGCGCTTGCCGTCTCCCAGCGTGTCGAGCGGTGTGATCGGCTGGGAGGCGGAGAGGCGGCGCACGGAGGTAAGCGCGGGTCGCGCAACTCGGCGCCTTGCCCAACGTGTGCCCCGCGAGCGCCGCTAACAATCGTTCACTTCAGGTGCTTTCCGGGGCGGCTCGTATCCTTGGCGGGCATTCGTCCCCTGTCGTGAGAGCCGGTTTGTGAGCCGGAGCACGCAATTGGTGTGAGAGAGGTCGCGTGTTGAGTCAGGCGAGCCCCCAGCAGATCCCGGTCCTCGTCCTCGCCGGTTTCCTAGGTTCCGGCAAGACCACGCTGCTCAATCACCTCCTGCACCGAAGCGGAGGCAGTCGTATCGGTGCTGTCGTGAACGACTTCGGGGCCATCGAGATCGATGCCATGGCTGTCGCGGGGGCGCTGGGGGACTCCACTGTCTCCCTCGGAAACGGGTGTCTGTGCTGCGCCGTCGACGCCAGTGAACTCGATCTGTATCTGGACCGGCTCGCCCGGCCCTCCTCGCGGATCGACGTCATCGTCATCGAGGCGAGCGGTCTCGCCGAGCCCCAGGAGCTGGTGAAGATGCTCCTGGCCAGCGAGAATCCGCGCATCGTCTACGGCGGACTGGTGGAGGTCGTCGACGCCGCCGAGTTCGACGCCACCCGCGAGAAGCATCCCGAGATCGACCGGCACCTCGCCATCGCCGACCTGGTCGTCGTCAACAAGGCGGACCGCGCGCCGGACCCCGACCGCGTGACGGGGCTGGTGCGTACGCTCGCCGACGGCGCCGCCGTCGTATCCGCGTCGTACGGGAGGATCGACCCCGAGTTCCTCTTCGACTGCCGGCCGACCGAGGAACGTATCGGCCAGTTGTCCTTCGACGACCTGCACCGGCATGAGGACAGTGACCGCGGCGACGGTGGCGCCGACGGGCACCTCGGACATCTGCACTCCGCCTACGAGTCCGTCTCCTTCACCTCCGAAGTGCCCCTCGGGCCCCGGCGGTTGATGGACTTCCTCGACAGCAGGCCCGACGGTCTGTACCGGATCAAGGGGTATGTGGACTTCGGCGCCGCCGATCCCGGCAACCGGTACGCCGTGCACGCGGTGGGCCGCTTCCTGCGCTTCTATCCGGAGCCCTGGGCTCCGGGCGAGCGGCTGACCCAGCTCGTGCTCATCGGGTCCGGTATCGACGCCGTCGCGCTCGGCAAGGAACTGGAGGCCTGCAAGGACGACGCCCCACATGCCGACGAGCGCAGCATGTGGGGCGTCCTGCGGTACGTGCAGGAGCCGGAGGCAGGAGACGAGGCGGAAGGGGCAGGTCGGGGCGGGTGGGACGACCTGCCGGGGAGCGAGGGCTAGACCGGGCCCGCCACCACCGAGACCGTCTTCGCCAGGGAGACTCCCGAGCCGTCGCGGCGCGGGTCCATCTCCGGCAGCTCCGCGGGCGTTCCGTCCTTCTGCGCGGCCCTGGCGGGAGCGGGGCCCGCCCAGGCCAGGCTCAGGCAGTCCTCGCCCTTCAGGAACCGCTGGCAGCGCACGCCCCCCGTGGCGCGGCCCTTGCGCGGGTACTGGTCGAAGGGGGTCAGCTTGGCCGTCGTCTGGACCGAGTCGTCCAGCGTGCCCCGCGAACCCGCCACGGTGAACACCACCGCGTCCACGGCCGGGTCGACCGCCGTGAAGGAGATCACCTTGGCCCCGTCCGTGAGTTTCACACCCGTCATGCCGCCCGCCGGCCGGCCCTGCGGGCGGACCTGGGACGCCTGGTAGCGGAGCAGCTGCGCGTCGTCGGTGATGAAGATGAGGTCCTCCTCGCCGGTCCGCAACTCGGCCGCGCCGACGATCCGGTCACCGTCCTTGAGGGTGATGACCTCCAGCTCCTCCTTGTTCGACGGGTAGTCCGGGACCACGCGCTTGACCACGCCCTGCTGGGTGCCGAGCGCCAGGCCCGGCGACGACTCGTCGAGCGTCATCAGGCAGACCACCTGCTCGTCGCCTTCCAGGGTCAGGAACTCCGAGACCGGCGCGCCTCCGGAGAGGTTGGGCGCCGAGGCCGTCTCGGGCAGTTGGGGGAGGTCGATGACGTTGAGCCGCAGGAGCCGTCCGCTGGACGTGACCGCGCCGATCTCGCCCTGGGCCGTCGCCGGGACGGCGGAGACGATCAGGTCGTGCTTGACGCGCCTGCCCTCGCTCTCCCCGAAGGGGTCACCGTTGGCCGTACGCGCGAGCAGTGCCGTCGACGACAGGAGCACCCGGCACGGGTCGTCCGCCACCTGCAGCGGAACGGCCGTCGCGGCGGAACCGGCCGACTCCAGCAGCACCGTACGCCGGTCGGTGCCGAACTTCTTGGCCACCGCGGCCAGTTCGGTCGACACGAGCTTGCGCAGCTCGGTGTCCGACTCCAGGATGCCGGTCAGCTCGTCGATCTCGCCGTTGAGGCGGTCGCGCTCGGTCTCCAGCTCGATGCGGTCGAACTTGGTCAGCCGGCGCAGCGGCGTGTCCAGGATGTACTGCGTCTGGATCTCGCTCAGGGAGAAGTGCTCGATCAGGCGCTGCTTGGCCTGGGCGGAGTTCTCACTGGAGCGGATGAGGCGGATGACCTCGTCGATGTCCAGCAGGGCGACGAGCAGGCCCTCGACCAGGTGCAGCCGGTCGCGCTTCTTGGTGCGCCGGAACTCGCTGCGGCGGCGCACGACCTCGAAGCGGTGGTCGAGGTACACCTCCAGCAGTTCCTTGAGGCCGAGTGTGAGCGGCTGGCCGTCCACCAGAGCCACGTTGTTGATGCCGAAGGACTCCTCCATCGGCGTCAGTTTGTAGAGCTGCTCCAGGACCGCCTCCGGCACGAAGCCGTTCTTGACCTCGATGACCAGGCGCAGGCCGTGCGAGCGGTCGGTGAGGTCCTTGACGTCGGCGATGCCCTGCAGCTTCTTCGAGCCGACCAGGTCCTTGATCTTCGCGATCACCTTCTCCGGGCCGACGGTGAAGGGCAGTTCGGTGACGACGAGGCCCTTGCGGCGCGCCGTCACGTTCTCCACGGAGACCGTCGCGCGGATCTTGAAGGTGCCACGGCCCGATTCGTACGCGTCCCTGATCCCGGTCAGGCCGACGATGCGGCCGCCGGTGGGCAGGTCGGGGCCCGGGACGTACTTCATGAGCGTTTCGAGATCGGCCCCGGGGTGGCGGATCAGATGGCGGGCGGCTGCGATGACCTCGCCGAGGTTGTGCGGCGCCATGTTCGTGGCCATGCCGACCGCGATGCCCGAGGCGCCGTTGACCAGGAGGTTCGGATACGCCGCGGGGAGGACCGACGGCTCCTGCTCCTGGCCGTCGTAGTTCGGGGCGAAGTCGACCGTGTTCTCTTCGATCGACTCCGTCATGAGGGAGGTGGCGTCGGCCATCCTCGCCTCGGTGTACCGCATGGCGGCCGGCGGGTCGTCGTTGCCCAGCGAACCGAAGTTGCCGTGGCCGTCGACCAGGGGCAGCCGCATGGAGAAGGGCTGGGCCAGCCGGACCAGGGCGTCGTAGATCGACGCGTCGCCGTGGGGGTGGAGCTTACCCATGACCTCGCCGACGACGCGGGCGCACTTCACGTAACCGCGGTCGGGGCGCAGCCCCATCTCGTTCATCTGGTAGACGATGCGGCGGTGCACGGGCTTGAGGCCGTCGCGGGCGTCCGGCAGGGCTCGGGAGTAGATGACCGAGTACGCGTACTCAAGGAAAGAGCCCTGCATCTCGTCGACGACGTCGATGTCGAGGATGCGCTCCTCGAAGTCGTCGGAAGGCGGGGTCTTCGTGCTGCGGCGGGCCATCGCTGCTGCGACTCCTTCACAGTCTCTGCCGGGGCATGAACGGGTTCTGACGGGTTCTGACGCGGTCCATTGTGGACCGCAGTACTGACAACGCGGACCACGACCCGTCCGTACGGGCCTGTCGGGCCGGGCGCTGGACCGCCTCAACAGGCCTGGCGGGCCGCGTTCGAGGCGGCCCCGGAGGCTCCACGCGCGTGGCCGCGGCTGACCGCGGAGGTCTGAGGACGCTACCGCGTTCCGTTTCCATGGGGGCACCGGGCACCGGGCAGGGGGCAGGGGGTTGTCGGGTGCGGGTCGGTGGCGGCTGGTCGCGCAGTTCCCCGCGCCCCTCAGGGGGCCGGGCAGGGTGTTTGTCGGGTGCGGGTCGGTCGTGGCTGGTCGCGCAGTTCCCCGCGCCCCTTACAGGGCGCCCCTGACGGGGGCGGCTCTGCCGGGGGGGGGCGTGCTCGCTCTCGGCGTACCCGTTGCGGGAACTTCGCCAGCTGTCCGCGCGCTTGCATACAGTGGCACGACTAGCAGGAATTCAGCAGTTTTCCGCGATCGAAGGGACGTACATGCCCATGGGTCACACGGCCACAGCCGAGGCCGGTTCCGGCGGCCTGACAGCGACCGAGCACCGCCTGGCCAACGGCCTGCGTGTGGTGCTCTCCGAGGACCACCTGACCCCGGTCGCGGCGGTGTGCCTCTGGTACGACGTCGGATCGCGTCACGAGGTCAAGGGCCGTACCGGGCTCGCCCACCTCTTCGAGCACCTGATGTTCCAGGGGTCCGGCCAGGTGAAGGGCAACGGTCACTTCGAACTGGTCCAGGGAGCGGGCGGTTCGCTCAACGGCACGACGAGTTTCGAGCGCACCAACTATTTCGAGACCATGCCGACGCACCAGCTGGAGCTCGCCCTCTGGCTGGAGGCCGACCGCATGGGCTCGCTGCTCGCCGCCCTCGACGAGGAGTCGATGGAAAACCAGCGGGACGTCGTCAAGAACGAGCGCCGTCAGCGCTACGACAACGTCCCCTACGGCACCGCCTTCGAGAAGCTGACCGCCCTCGCGTACCCGGAGGGCCACCCTTACCACCACACCCCGATCGGGTCGATGGCCGACCTGGACGCGGCCACCCTTGAGGACGCGCGCGCGTTCTTCCGCACCTACTACGCGCCCAACAACGCCGTGCTGTCGATCGTCGGGGACATCGACCCGGAGCAGACGCTCGCCTGGGTCGAGAAGTACTTCGGTTCCATCGCCGGGCACGACGGCAAGCCCGCCCCGCGCGACGGCTCGCTCCCGGAGACCATGGGCGGCCAGCTGCGCGAGGTCGTCGAGGAGGAGGTCCCGGCCCGCGCGCTGATGGCCGCCTACCGGCTCCCGGAGGACGGCACGCGCGCGTCGGACGCCGCCGACCTCGCCCTGACCGTGCTCGGCGGCGGCGAGTCGTCCCGGCTCTACAACCGGCTCGTACGCCGTGACCGCACCGCCGTCGCGGCCGGGTTCGGTCTGCTGCGCCTCGCCGGAGCGCCCTCCCTGGGGTGGCTCGACGTGAAGACGTCCGGCGACGTCGAGGTCCCGGTCATCGAGGCCGCCGTCGACGAGGAGCTCGCCCGGTTCGCCGAGGAGGGCCCCACGGCCGAGGAGATGGAGCGCGCCCAGGCCCAGTTGGAGCGCGAGTGGCTGGACCGTCTCGGCACGGTCGCGGGCCGCGCCGACGAACTGTGCCGGTACGCGGTCCTGTTCGGCGACCCCCAGCTCGCCCTGACGGCCGTGCAGCGCGTTCTCGACATCACCGCGGAGGAGGTCCAGGAGGTCGCCAAGGCCCGCCTGCGCCCCGACAACCGCGCGGTGCTGGTCTACGAGCCGGTCGCCCCCGAGGAGACCGACGCCCCCGAAGAGACCGGCGCCGCCGACAACACCGACGAGGAGGCGGCCAAGTGACCGAGCTCGCCACGATGGAGTTCCACCCGCAGCCCCAGGCCGGCGAGGCCAGGCCCTGGGCCTTCCCGGCGCCCGAGCGCGGCACCCTGGACAACGGCCTGACGCTGTTGCGCTGCCACCGCCCCGGCCAGCAGGTCGTCGCCGTGGAGGTCCTCCTGGACGCCCCGCTGGACGCCGAGCCCAAGGGCCTCGACGGCATCGCCACGATCATGGCGCGGGCCTTCTCGGAGGGCACCGACAAGCACTCCGCCGAGGAGTTCGCCGCCGAGCTGGAGCGCTGCGGCGCCACCCTGGACGCCCACGCCGACCACCCGGGCGTACGGCTCAGCCTCGAAGTGCCCGTCTCCCGGCTGCCCAAGGCGCTCGGCCTGCTCGCCGACGCCCTCAGGGCACCCGCGTTCGAGGACGGCGAGATCGAGCGCCTG
This sequence comes from Streptomyces sp. NPDC060205, assembly GCF_042728395.1. Classification (NCBI taxonomy): domain Bacteria; kingdom Bacillati; phylum Actinomycetota; class Actinomycetes; order Kitasatosporales; family Streptomycetaceae; genus Streptomyces; species Streptomyces sp. NPDC060205. The sequence continues at coordinate 1,000 of NZ_JBHWZP010000200.1, read as the reverse complement.
GTGCGCAACCGCCTCGACGAGATCCCGCACGAGACCGCCAACCCGGCCCGGCGGGCCGCCAAGGAGCTGTCCCGGCAGCTCTTCCCGGCGGACTCCAGGATGTCGCGTCCGCGCCAGGGCACCGAGGAGACGGTCACCGCAATCGACTCTGCGGCCGTGCGCGCCTTCTACGAGAAGCACGTTCGCCCCGCCACGGCCACCGCGGTCGTCGTCGGCGACCTCACGGACGTCGACCTCGACGCGCTGCTCGGGGACACGCTCGGCGCCTGGACCGGCTCGCAGGCCCAGGCGCGTCCCGTGCCCCCGGTGACCGCCGACGACACCGGCCGCGTGATCATCGTGGACCGGCCCGGAGCCGTCCAGACGCAGCTGCTCATCGGCCGCGTCGGCGCGGACCGCCACGACCGCGTGTGGCCCGCCCAGGTGCTCGGCACGTACTGCCTCGGTGGCACCCTCACCTCCCGCCTGGACCGCGTCCTGCGCGAGGAGAAGGGCTACACCTACGGTGTGCGCGCGTTCGGCCAGGTGCTGCGCTCCGCTCCGGACGGGACGGGCATCTCGATGCTCGCCATCAGCGGTTCCGTCGACACCCCGAACACCGGACCGGCGCTCGACGACCTGTGGAAGGTGCTGCGCACCCTCGCCGCCGAGGGCCTGACGGACGCCGAGCGCGACGTCGCCGTGCAGAACCTGGTGGGCGTGGCACCCCTGAAGTACGAGACCGCGGGCGCCGTCGCGGGCACGCTCGCCGACCAGGTCGAGCAGCACCTGCCGGACGACTTCCAGGCGACGCTGTACAAGCAGCTCGCCGCGACCGGCACCGTGGAGGCCACCGCGGCGGCCGTGAACGCGTTCCCGGTGGACCGTCTGGTGACGGTTCTCGTCGGGGACGCCGCGCAGATCGAGGAGCCCGTGAGGGCCCTCGGAGTCGGCGAAGTCAGCGTCGTGACGGCCGAGTAGGGATCCGTTGGCCGGACAGGGCCTGTGATCGAGCGGGTCC
>NZ_JBHWZP010000199.1:0-17403 GCF_042728395.1 Streptomyces sp. NPDC060205 | reverse complement strand
ACTGCGCGGCCAACCCCCACCGGGCGGCCGTACAGACACAACCCCACCCCCCTCCCCCCGCCCGGAGGGCAACTCACCCTTTCGGGGGACAGGCTCGGCTGACAGACTCTGGTGGTGCGCGACTTCGACTTCCTCGTCATCGGATCCGGCCCGGGCGGCCAGAAGGCCGCCATCGCCGCGGCAAAGCTCGGCCGCCGGGTCGCCGTCGTAGACCGCCCCGACATGGTCGGAGGGGTCTCCATCCACACCGGAACCATCCCCTCGAAGACCCTGCGCGAGGCGGTCCTCTACCTCACTGGTCTCACCCAACGGGACCTGTACGGCCAGAGCTACCGGCTGAAGGAGGACATCACCGTCGCCGACCTGACCGCGCGCACCCAGCACGTGGTCGGCCGCGAGGTCGACGTCATCCGCAGCCAGCTGTCCCGCAACCACGTCTCCCTGTTCGCCGGCACCGGCCGCTTCGTGGACGACCACACCATCGCCCTGCGCGAAGTGACCGGCAACGAGAAGCTGCTGACCGCGGACAACATCGTCATCGCGACCGGCACCAGGCCGGCCAGGCCCGCCACCGTCGAGTTCGACGAGCAGACGATCCTCGACTCCGACAACGTCCTCAACATCGGGCAGGTGCCCCGTTCCATGGTCATCGTCGGGGCCGGCGTGATCGGCATGGAGTACGCCTCCATGTTCGCCGCCCTCGGCAGCAAGATCACCGTGGTCGAACAGCGCCCCGGCATGCTCGACTTCTGCGACGTCGAGGTGATCGAGTCGCTGAAGTACCACCTCAGGGACCTGGCCGTCACCTTCCGCTTCGGCGAGACGGTCGCCGCGGTCGAACGCCACGCGCGGGGCACGCTCACCGTCCTGGAGAGCGGCAAGAAGATCCCCGCGGACGCCGTGATGTACTCCGCCGGCCGGCAGGGCCTCACCGACGAACTCGACCTCGACAAGGCCGGCCTGTCCGCCGACAGGCGCGGGCGGATCAAGGTGGACGAGCACTACCGCACCGAGGTGCCGCACATCTACGCGGTCGGTGACGTCATCGGCTTCCCGGCACTGGCGGCGACCTCGATGGAACAGGGGCGTACGGCGGCGTACCACGCGTGCGGCGAGCCGGTGGCCCGGATGCACGACCTCCAGCCGATCGGCATCTACACGATTCCCGAGATCAGCTTCATCGGGAAGACCGAGGACCAGCTCACCGAGGAACGCGTGCCGTTCGAGGTCGGTATCTCCCGCTACCGCGAACTGGCCCGGGGCCAGATCATCGGCGACTCGCACGGCATGCTCAAGCTGCTCGTCTCCCCCGACGACCGGAAACTGCTCGGCGTGCACTGCTTCGGTACGGGTGCGACGGAGCTGATCCACATCGGGCAGTCGGTGATGGGCTGCGGCGGGACGGTCGACTATCTGGTCGACGCGGTCTTCAACTATCCGACGCTCGCGGAGTCCTACAAGGTCGCCGCGCTCGACGCGACGAACAAGATCCGGCAGATCGACCGGCTTCGGGACTGATCAGGCGCCCCTCGCCGGCGCCGGGCGCTGTTCGATGTCCGGTGCCGGCCGGTGGGCGTCACCCGCGCCCCGCGGGGCAGTCGCACGTGTCACAGCCCCGCGCCCCTGACGGGCCGGAGGCCCGAGGGGCATAAGCTCGGCGCGTGGCAAAGTACTTCGATGTTCATCCCGAGAATCCTCAGGCGCGCACCATCACCCAGGTCGCCGACTCCATTCGTGCGGGTGCGCTCGTCGTCTATCCCACGGACTCCTGCTTCGCGCTGGGGTGCCAGCTGGGCAGTCGTGACGGTATCGACCGGATCCGCTCCATCCGCCGGCTCGACGACCGTCACCACTTCACGCTGGTGTGCCAGAACTTCGCGCAGCTCGGCCAGTTCGTGCAGGTCGACAACGACGTGTTCCGTGCCATCAAGGCTTCGACGCCCGGCAGCTACACGTTCATCCTCCCCGCGACCAGGGAGGTCCCGCGCAAGCTGCTCCACCCGAAGAAGAAGACGGTCGGCGTCCGCATCCCCGATCACGTGGTCGCCCAGGCGCTGCTCGCCGAACTCGGTGAGCCGCTGCTGTCCAGCACCCTCCTGCTGCCCGACGAGGAGGAGCCGATGACCCAGGGCTGGGAGATCAAGGAGCGCCTCGACCACTCCGTCGACGCGGTGATCGACTCCGGCGACTGCGGCACCGAGCCGACCACGGTCATCGACTTCTCCAGCGGCGAGGCCGAGATCGTCCGCAAGGGAGCCGGCGACGTCTCACGGTTCGAGTGACCCGCTGCCCGGCCTCGGCGCGGCGCCGCGGACCATGGTGCGGCGCCCGCCGAACGGTCGGCCGCCTACCGTCGCCTTCATGACCATCGATGTACGGCGGGGCCTCGCGTGACGCCGTGGGAGGCCGTCGCGGTGTTCGCGGCGGGCGTGGCCGCGGGCGGCGTCAACACCGTGGTCGGTTCCGGCACCCTGATCACCTTTCCCGTGCTGCTGGCCACGGGTCTGCCGCCCGTCACCGCGACCGTATCGAACGCGCTCGGTCTCGTCCCCGGCGCCGTCAGCGGGGCGTTCGGCTACCGCAAGGAGCTGCGTGGTCAGCGGCGCCGCATCCTCAGGCTGAGCGTGGGTGCGCTGGTGGGCGGCTTCACGGGGGCCGTGCTGCTGCTGGCGCTGCCCGCGACGGCGTTCGAGAGGATCGTGCCGGTCGTGGTGGGTCTGGCGCTCGTCCTGGTCGCGTTCCAGCCGCTGATCACGAAGCGTTTGCGCCGCCGCGCGACGGATCGTTCGTCGGATCGTGCATCGGCTACGGGTCCGCCGGGGCCGGTCGCGCGGTTCTCCGGGCCTCTCAAGGACGGGCCGCGCCACCGCGACGGCGGCCCGTTGCTGTTCGTCGGGCTGACCCTCGCGAGCGTCTACGGCGGCTACTTCGCGGCGGCGCAGGGGATCATCTACATGTCCCTGATGGGGGTGCTCCTCGACGAGACGATGCAACGCCTCACCGCCGTCAAGAACGTCCTCGTCGCCGTCGTCAACACCGTCGCCGCGGCCTTCTTCCTCTTCGTCGCGGACTTCGACTGGACGGCCGTCGCGCTGATCGCCGTCGGCTCCGCGATCGGCGGGCAGCTCGGCGCCGCGGTCGGCCGCCGCTTCAGCCCGGTGGTCCTGCGCGTCCTCATCGTGACGGTCGGCACGGTCGCCCTCGTCCAGCTGCTGGTGCGCTGACCGCCGCGTGCACACCCGGGCGACGGCGGGGGTCACTTGCTGAACGGTCCCTCCAGCGCCGCCCACTGCAACAGCATGATGGTCTTGGCGTCGGCGATCTCGCCCGTACGGATCATGCCCAGGGCCTGCCTGAAGGGCAGTTCGACGGTCTCGATGTCCTCGCCCTCCTCGTCCAGCCCGCCGCCCTCGTGGGTGCGGGTGGCCGGTCCGTAGGAGGCGGCGTAGAAGGTGACGCGCTCGGTGACCGAGCCCGGGCTCATATAGACGTCGAAGACCCGCTCGACCTCGCCGACCGTGTGCCCGGTCTCCTCGATGACCTCGCGCCGTACGGCGACCTCGGGGTGCTCGTCGTCATCGTCGAGCAGACCGCCCGGTGTCTCGACGAGCATGCCGTCGGGGTGTCCGTTGACGTACACGGGATAGCGGAACTGCCGGGTCAGCAGCACGGTCCCGCGTTCCGTGTCGTACAGCAGGATCGTGGCGCCGTTGCCGCGGTCGTGCGTCTCGCGCTCCTGGGTGGACCAGGTGCCGTCGGCGAGCTGGAGGTCGAACGTCGTGGTGCGCTCCACGTACCAGTGGCAGGACAGCAGGGTCACGTCCCGCACCTTGACCCGGGGGTTCCCGGTCAGGTCGAGGCCGACCCGGTCGAGTCCGGTACGGCCCCTGCGGTCCGGGGTGTCGATGCCCGCGGTCATCGTGCGCCGACCGCGGAGGAGGTACGGGTGGAAGAAGTGCGGGTGGTACAAGTGGTCATGTCCTGCTTCTACCATCCCTGTCCCGCCGCTGTCAGGCGTGTCATTGATCAGTGGAGGCGCCGGTGGTCAGCCGGACGACGTTCGACAGCGCGCCGCGCGTGAACGCCCGGACCCGGTAGGACCCCCGTTTCTCGGTGGGCAGGGTGATCAGCCCCGCGGAATTGACGTCGGATTCGAAGACGGCGACGGGCGCGAACCCGGAGCCCCCGTCCGAGTCCCCGCCAGGGCTCCCGGAGATACGGGACTCCAGCAGAAAGCCGTCCTCGTCCGACGCGTGGTCCATCCATGTGAACAGGATGCCGTTCGCGTGCTTGATCACGGCCTTGAGGCCGGTGGGCGCCCCGGCGCCCGTGGACCGTAGCGGCCGGCCCGGGGCAGTCCGTTCCGGGTCCCTGCGGGCGGGCAGCCAGTCGTGGCCGGCGTCCTCGTCCGCCGCTGTCAGTCCGCCCGGGGGCAGGGTGACGTCGACCGGCTGTGAGGCGGGGCCGGCAAAGGCGCGCAGCCGGTAGTGGAACGTGGTGTGGGGCATCAGATCGGGGTGCCGGTAGCTCGTCACCCGGGGCGGCAGATACTGCAGCACGGTGTACGGGCCCGCCGCGTCCGTCGCGAATTCGAGGATGTGGCCGGACGTACCCGGACCGCCCCCGCTCCAGTGCAGGTCGATGTCGGTGGGCGAGACGCGCTCGGCGCGGAGCACGACGTCAGAGGCCGTGGCCGCCGTGCGGGGCGGGCCGCAGGCCGACAGCACCGGTCCGACGAGCAGGGCAAGAGCCAGGACCAGGACTGTCGGCGCCGCGCCGCGTACGGGAACTCTCATGTTCGCGCTGCTACTTGCGCCAGAACTTGACGTTGCTCCACACGACGGTGGCCGGACCGTTGCCGCTGTTGGTGCGGTAGGCGCCGAACTTGTCGTAGAAGCTGCCACCAGGGCTCGCGTAGGTGTGCTTGAGCGAGCCGTTGATGTAGGTGCGGTGCGAAGTACCCACCTGGTGCACGGTGTTGACCCGGACGGTGGCGCCGACCGTGCCGGCGTCGGAGAGGGTGTCGCCGCCGTGGACCGCGTACAGCCGTCCCCCGCGTTCGGCGGCGAGCATGAAGTACGGGCCTGCCGCCGACTCGTTGAAGGTCTGCTTGAGGCTGATCCGGGTGCCGCTGAGGCTGCTGATCCGGAAGTAGCCCTCGAACTGGCGGGTGCCGCCGGTGTAGGTGGCGTACCGCCGCTCGGCCCGCTGGTCCCCGCTCGCGGTGGAGCAGGTGAGCTGGAAGGTCAGGCCGTCGACCTGCCCGCAGCCGCGTTCCTGCACGGTGTAGGTGGGTGAGACCGAGGTCCAGCCACCTGGCTCCACCTCGGCGAGGGCGTTCGGGGCGGCGGCCAGGAGGGAAGCGCATACCGCGCCTGTGACGGTGAGTGCTCTGGAGCGCGTGAGCATGTCGACTCCTCAGATGTGGGGGGTTCGCCGGCCGTTCACATACGCATCCACATATATGAACGATGGGCGTGTCACTGAACAGCTGAGTGGGAAGGTAGGACTGGACCAACGAGCCGTCAAGAGGTCCGTACGTGCGGGCCGGTGGGGGTTGCTCGCACAGTTCCCCGCGCCCCTGCCGTGCGCGGCCGAACCGACCGCCCGCCGACCCGACGCCCCATCAGGTCAAGCGTCCCGGACCCTTGACTCCGTCCGTCGCAGTCGGGATTCTCGTCCCACGCGTTTGCAGGAGTCATGACAAGCAGCGTGTCGTCGACCGAAGACGTGGGTGATGTTCATGACCCGACAGCCTCTCCACCGGCGCCGACCTCTCGCGGTCCTGTCGCTGCTGCTCGTCGTGATGGCCATGGCGCTCGGGCCCACGCCCAGTTCCGCCGCCGGGACGGACTGGTGGGACCCGGCCTCGCGGCCCGCGCCCGACTCGCAGATCAACGTCACCGGGGAGCCCTTCAAGGGCACGAACTCCCAGGGCGAGGTACGCGGGTTCGTCGACGCGCACAACCACATCATGGCCAACGAGGCCTTCGGCGGGCGGCTCATCTGCGGCAAGTCCTTCTCCCGGGCGGGAGTCGCCGACGCCCTCAAGGACTGCCCCGAGCACTACCCCGACGGCTCGCTGGCCCTCTTCGACTTCATCACCAACGGCGGTGACGGCAAGCACGACCCGGACGGCTGGCCCACGTTCAAGGACTGGCCCGCCCATGACTCGCTGACCCACCAGCAGAACTACTACGCCTGGGTCGAGCGGGCCTGGCGCGGCGGCCAGCGCGTACTCGTCAACGACCTCGTCACCAACGGCGTGATCTGCTCGGTCTACCCCTTCAAGGACCGCAGCTGCGACGAGATGACCTCGATCCGGCTGCAGGCGAAGCTGACGTACGACATGCAGGACTACATCGACGCCATGTACGGCGGCCCGGGCAAGGGCTGGTTCAGGATCGTCACCGACAGCGCGCAGGCCCGCGAGGTCGCCCAGCAGGGCAAACTCGCCGTCGTCCTCGGCGTGGAGACCTCCGAGCCGTTCGGCTGCAAGCAGATCCTGGACATCGCACAGTGCGACAAGGCCGACATCGACGCCGGCCTCGACGAGCTGTACGACCTCGGTGTGCGCAGCATGTTCCTGTGCCACAAGTTCGACAACGCCCTGTGCGGAGTCAGGTTCGACGAGGGCGGCCTCGGTACGGCGATCAACGTCGGCCAGTTCCTGTCGACAGGCACCTTCTGGCAGACGGAGAAGTGCACGGGCCCGCAGCACGACAACCCCATCGGGGGCGCGGCGGCGCCGGGCGCCGAGAAGGAACTGCCCGCGGGCGTCGACGTACCGACGTACGACGAGGACGCGCAGTGCAACAAGCGGGGGCTCACCGATCTCGGCGAGTACGCCGTGCGCGGGCTGATGAAGCGCAAGATGATGCTGGAGATCGACCACATGGGCGTCAAGGCCACCGGCCGCGCCCTCGACATCTTCGAGGCCGAGTCCTACCCCGGCGTGATCTCCTCGCACAGCTGGATGGACCTGAACTGGACCGAGCGGGTCTACCGGCTCGGCGGGTTCATCGCCCAGTACATGCACGGCTCCGAGCAGTTCGGCGCGGAGGCCGCGCGGACCAAGGCCCTGCGTGACAAGTACGACGTGGGCTACGGCTACGGCACCGACATGAACGGCGTCGGCGGCTGGCCGGCCCCGCGCGGCGCGGACGCCCCGAACCCCGTCCGGTACCCCTTCCGCAGCACCGACGGCACCGCCGTGCTCGACCGGCAGACCACCGGGCAGCGCACCTGGGACATCAACACCGACGGCGCCGCCCACTACGGGCTGGTACCGGACTGGATCGAGGACATCCGGCTGGTCGCGGGCCAGGGCGTCGTGGACGACCTGTTCCGGGGCGCGGAGTCCTACCTCGACACCTGGGGCGCGTCGGAGCGGCACCGGGCGGGCGTGAACCTCGCCAAGGGCGCGCCCGCGTCGGCCAGTTCGTCCGAGTCGAGCATCTTCACCAGTTACGGGCCAGGCCGCGCCGTGGACGGTGACACGGGCACCCGCTGGGCCAGCGACTGGAGCGACGACCAGTGGCTGCGGATCGACCTCGGTTCCACCAGCACGGTCAGGCGCGTCACCCTCGACTGGGAGCGCGCCTACGCGAAGTCGTACCGGGTGGAGGTCTCCACCGACGGCACCGACTGGCAGTCCGTGTGGTCCACCACCGCCGGGGACGGCGGTCTGGACACGGCCCGGTTCTCCGGCGTACCCGCCCGGTATGTGCGGATCCACGGGCTGGACCGCGGTACGGACTGGGGTTACTCCCTGTACGAGGTGGGCGTCCACGGCAGTTGACACCCACCCGCGACGAGCAGGCGCGAAAGGGACACCCCATGGCACGGATGCCGTCGGCCGAGCGGCGCCGTCAGCTCACCGAGGCGGCCATCCGCGTGATGACCCGGGACGGCGTCCCCAGGACGACGACCCGGTCCATCGCGGCCGAGGCGGGCGTGTCACTGAGCGTCTTCCACTACTGCTTCGACTCCAAGCAGGCGCTGATCGAGTCCGTCATCGAGACGATCACCAGTCACTCCGTCACGCTGGTGCGCGAGGCGATCCGGCCGAGGGCGACCCTGCGGGAGACGGTCGCGGCCGGCTTCCAGGCCTACTGGGACCATGTGTCCGCGCACCCGGGCGAGCACATGCTCACGTACGAGCTGACGCAGTACGCCCTGCGGCAGCCGGGGTTCGAGCATCTGGCGCGGCGGCAGTACGAGCTGTACTCCGACACGTACGCCGAACTCATCGGGCAGCTCGGCCGTGAGATGGATTTCTCGCTGCGCGTGCCCGTGCCGGTGCTGGCGCGCTATCTGGCGGCCATGACCGACGGGCTGACGCTCAACTTCCTGGTGCTCGGGGACGATTCGGCGTGGGCGGACGTCCTGGACACGATCACGGATCACGTGGCGGGGCTTGTCCGTGACACGGACGAGGGCGTGACCTCGCACGGTCCGTAGTACCTGCGGGTCCGGTGGGGGCTGGGCGCGCAGTTCCCCGCGCCCCTTGAGGGCTCAGCGACCTCGGGGTTTGCCTCGCTTGGCGCTCTTCGTGGTCTTGGCACCCTTGGGTTTGCCCGCAGTCGGTTTGCGCCGCGGGGTGGCCTTGGCCGGGGAGCGGGCCGGCTTCTGCTCGGCCGCGGGCTGCGTGCGGCCCCGGGAGCTGTTGACGGTGCGGCCACGGACGATACCGATGAAGTCCTCCACCAGGTCGGTGGTCCGGTCCACGGGCCACGACAGGGCGACCCGTGACTCCGGGGCGTCCGTGACCGGCCGGTACGTGAGGTCCTTGCGGTGGTGGAGGCGGGCGATCGACTGCGGGACGACCAGGAGCCCCACTCCCGCGGCCACCAGGTCGACCGCGTCGGCCGTCGTGGCGGGGCGCTCGATCGCTGGGCGGCCCGGCAGGCGCTCCCAGCCCAGGGGGTCGTCGAGGGGGTGCAGCACGATGTCGTCCGCCAGGTCCTCGGCGCTCACCTCGTCCACCGCGGCCACGACGTGGTCCTTGGGGACGACGACCACGGTCGTCTCGGCGTAGAGGGGGATCGCGCTGAGGTCCGTACCGCCGACCGGCAGCCGGACCAGCCCCGCGTCGGCGGCGCCGCCGCGCAGCGCGTCGAGGGCCTCGCCGACGGACATCGCGTGGAGCGTCAGGGGGACGTCGGGCAGCCGCTCGTTCCAGATCCGCACCCATTTGCTGGGCGTCACTCCCGGGACATACGCGAGCCGGAACGAAGGGGATTCTTCCGAGCCTGTCACCTGGCCAGGTTACCCGGCGTGGTCGGCGCTGGTTCACATGCTCGATACCCTTGCGGTTATGACGTCGCACGAGAACACCCAGACGATGAAGCCCGCGACCGCGGCGAAGAAGCTGGGTGTGTACCTAGAGGCCACACCCGCCGAGTTCCAGGAAGGTGTCGTCTCGCGCTCCGAGCTCACCGCGCTCCAGGCCGATCCGCCCGAGTGGCTGCGGGAGCTGCGGCGCACCGGCCCGCACCCCCGGCCGGTGGTCGCCGCCAAGCTCGGTGTCTCCATCTCCGGGCTCGCCCGCGGCGGGGTGACGGACGCCCTGACCACGGACGAGATCGAGGCGTTGAAGGCGGACTCCCCGGAGTGGCTGCAGAAGGAGCGCGCCACGCAGGCCGAGGTCCGCAAGGAGACGGCACGCATCAAGGAACTCAAGGACAAGAAGGCCGAGCGGTAGCAGCCGGGCCGTAGCAGTGCAGTACCCGTAGAACTCGTGCCGGACGCTGGAGGAGCCCCGTGCCGCTGCCCACCCGACCGCTGCGGAAGCTGGGCTTCCTGACCATCGGCCTGTTCGACGGCGCCGATCCCCGCGCGGGCCACGAGTCCACGCTGGAGATCATCGAACTCGGCGAGCGGCTGGGCTTCGACAGCGCGTGGCTGCGTCACCGCCACCTCCAGTACGGGATCTCCTCCCCCGTCGCCGTCCTCGCGGCGGCCTCGCAGCGCACCAGCCGCATCGAGCTGGGCACCGCGGTCATCCCGCTGGGCTGGGAGAACCCGCTGCGCCTCGCCGAGGACCTGGCCACGGTCGACCTCCTGTCCGGGGGCCGCCTCAATCCGGGGGTCAGCGTCGGTCCGCCGATGCACTTCGACCAGGTCAAGGACGCGCTGTATCCGGACACGGCCGACTCCGAGGACTTCGGCTACGACCGGGTGAGCCGTCTGCTGGACTTCGTCCGCGGCAAGCCGGCCACCGACTTCAGCGGGGTCGAGGGGTTCGAGGTGTTCTCCGACCGCGTCCAGCCGCACGCCGCGGGGCTGGGCGGCCGGCTCTGGTACGGCGGCGGCAGCCTGCGCTCGGCCCGGTGGGCGGGCGAGCACGGCATGAACTTCCTGACCAGCAGTGTCGTGAAGGCGGAGGAGTCCGAGGACTTCGCCGAGATCCAGCTGTCCCACGTACGGGCCTTCCGTGCCCAGCACCCCGACGGCGAGCGCGCCCGCGTCTCCCAGGGGCTCGTCGTCATCCCCACCGACAGTGCCACTGCCGAGCAGCGCGCGAAGTACGAGGCGTACGTCGAGAAGCGCACTCCGCGTACGGCGACGACCCACGGTCCCGCGCGCATGATGTTCGCGCCCGATCTCGTCGGGACCTCCGCAGAGATCGCCGAACGGCTGTACGCCCAGGCCGCGTTCAGGGAGATCGACGAGGTCGCGTTCGCGCTGCCGTTCACCTTCGAGCACGCGGACTACGTCCAGATCCTCACCGACATCGCCACCCGGCTCGGCCCGGCACTGGGCTGGCGGCCGTCGGCCCAGGGATAGCGGGCCTCTCCCCGGCCCGCCTCAGTCCCGGCCTGCCCCAGTCGCGGTCCGCCTCAGTCGCTGACCCTGCTGCGGGCCTGGTACAGCAGGTCGCCGTACTCGGGGTGGCGGGCGATCCAGCCGGCGTAGAAGGGGCAGGTGGCCAGCACCCGCAGGCCGGCTGCTCGGGCCTCGTCGAGGGAGGCCCGGACCAGCGCGGAGCCCACGCCCTTGCCCTCGCACTCCGGGCTCACCTCGGTGTGCACGAACGCGATGAGTTCCGTCGTGCGGATGTACTGCGCGTACCCCGCGACCTCGGACGCTCCGTCGAGCCGGGCCTCGTAGCGCTGCGCCTCGGGGGCGTCGCTCACCTCCACCGCCATGTTCTTCTTCTCCCTGTGTACCTACGGTCCGTGTACCCACGGTCGATCGTGAGTACGGTCGATCAAGGTCACGACCCTAACCCACACAGGGCCGAAACCGTCCGGCGCACCCTCGCTGACCTGCCCGGATCCCCGGTCGCTCCCGGGGCTGCCGGGACCGCGCCCGCGCCTGGGGCACCCACGTATGGGTGATGAACGCTCGCCGACCGCACGCCCCGCCCCGAGCATGGCTGTAGGAGCGGCGAGGCCACGCGATCCGTGTGGCCGGATCTCCCGCTCATCCGTCCATCACCTCTCCATCAGGGAGCAACCATGCGTGTGCGTACCATCCTTGCCGCCGGCGTCTTCGCCGCCACCGCGATCCTGGGCAGTGCCGGCGCGGCGATCGCCGACGACCACGACGAGCGCCACAACGATGGCCGCAACGACAGCCGCTACGAGGGCGACTTCCGCGCATGCGGCGTGTTCTCGGGTGCCGGCGACGGTCACGCCTACTACGGCGACGGCTGCGCGGCCTCCCACTGGGAGGGCGAGAACCACGGCTCCCAGCACGGTGGCGGTCACCACTTCGGGCGCTGACGGGCTGTAGCGCCACAGCTCGGGGAACGGTCGTCACGACCGTTCCCCGACGCGTGTCCCGGCGGCCCGGGACGCCTCGCCGAACCGATGTCACCACCGGTCGGCGCCCTCCGTCGACGTCCCCCGTCGTCGTCCGGCGTTGTTCCGGCCCGGACCCGTACGGCGGTGTGCGCGCTCCCCGCGCCGCACGAGCCCGTGCCGGAACTCCCCCGTGTCGGCTCCCCCTTGAACCGTGGGTGCCTCCTGTTCTACCTTCGCCACATGGTCGGGGCATCAACGCCCGCTCATCGGCGGCACAACGTGCGGGCGGCAGTGAGGCCGGGTGGTGACAGTTGCGTCCACATCTCGCGCTGATCGACGACGACACCGACTTCGCACTGATGTGCCGTGCCTATCTGGAGCGTGAGGGCTTCACGGTCACCTGGGCCATGGACGCCCGGGCCGGCAAAGCAGTCATGCACCACGGCGAGGTGGATCTGGTCGTCCTCGACCTGGGGCTTCCCGACGGCAGCGGACTCGAACTGCTGCGGGCCCTGCGCGCCACCAGCCGACTGCCGGTGATCGTCGTCAGCGGACGCGGCCACGAGACGGACCGGGTGGCCGGGCTGGAGATCGGCGCGGACGACTATCTCGTCAAGCCCTTCTCGCAGCGGGAGTTGGTGGCGCGGATCGGCGCCGTACTGCGCAGGTCCCGGCCGCCGGAAGTCCCGGCCGTCCTCGACGTGGGCTCGCTGCGCATCGACACGGCCGCGTGTCTGGCGAGCGGCACGGGTGTCGCTCTGACCCTGCGTCCCAAGGAGTACGCCCTCCTGGAACTCCTCGCGCGCTCCCCCGGCCGCGTCTTCTCCGCCGAGCAGTTGCTGGAGCGGATCTGGGGCGCGTCCTGGCAGCCGTCCGCCACCGTGATCGAGCACGTGTACCGGCTGCGCGGAAAACTCGCCCGACTCCCCGTGCCCGCCCCGAGGATCACCACGGTGCGCGGCTACGGGTACCGCCTCGACCCCTGAGAGCCGCCGTGTCCACGACCAGTCCGTCGAGCAACCCCTCGGGCATCCCCGCGGGCGACCCCCACACCGTGCCGGACTTCCGGCAGCTCTTCGACTTCGCGCTCTCCCCGTTGCTCATCCTGGCGCCGGACTTCGTCATCGTCGAGGTCAACCGCGCCTATCTCGCGGCCACCGGCAGAGGGCGGGACATCGTCGGGCGTCTCATCTTCGACGTGTTCCCCGACAACCCGGCCGATCCCTCGGCCGACGGCGTCGCCAACCTGCGCCGGTCCCTGGAGACGGTGGTGGGCACGGCACGCACCGACACGATGGCGCTGCAGCGGTACGACATCCCGGCGGGCGAGGACACCGGCGACGGCACCGGGTTCGTCGAGCGCTGGTGGAGCCCGGTCAACACTCCGGTGCTGGACGCCGGGGGCCGGGTGTCGCACATCATCCACCGGGTGGAGGACGTCACCGAGTTCGTGCTGGTGCGACAGGCCGGGCACGAGAACGAGCGGGCCGCCGCGGAGGCGCAGTCCCGCGCGGAGGGCATGGAGATCGACCTGTTCGTCCGCGCCCGGGAGATCCGCGAGGTCAACGAGCAGTTGCGGCGCCTCAACGCCGACCTCGACGCGGCGGGCCACCGGTTGCGGGAGGAACAGCGCGCCAAGGACCGGTTCATCGCGACGCTCTCGCACGAACTGCGCAACCCGCTGGCCGCCGCCACCGCGGCGACCGAGCTGCTGGGGCTCGACATGCCCGGCGGCCATCCCGCGCTGTCCGTCCTGGAACGGCAGCTCGGCATCCTGGCCCGGATGAGCAACGACCTGCTGGACGGCACCCGCGCGGTGACCGGACGGCTGGAGCTGGTGCCCGAGCGGATGGACCTGCGCTCGGCCGTCGAGAGCGCCTGCGCCGACATCCGCGGCCTGTTCGGGCACGAGGGGCGCGTGCTGGAGATCCGGCTGCCCGACCGTCCGGTGCTCGTCGACGGCGACCGGCTGCGGCTGGCCCAGGTGCTGACCAACCTGCTGTCCAACGCGCTCAAGTACACGCTGCCCGGCGGCCGTACGGCCATAGACCTGTCGGTCGCAGCGGGCCGGGCCCGGCTCACCGTCCAGGACGACGGGATCGGTTTCGACCCCGGGCAGGCCGAGGAACTGTTCGGGGTGTTCATGCGGGCCGCGCCGGCCGGACCGCAGACCCCCGAGGGCCTGGGCCTCGGCCTGTCGGTGGTCCGCACCATCCTCGATCTGCACGGCGGCCGGATCTCCGCGCACAGTGACGGTCCCGGTACCGGAGCCTCGTTCACCGCCGTGCTGCCGCTGGCCGCGTCCGACGGCGACCCGCCGCCGGCCCGGCCCGTGACGGCCCGCCGTGGGCGCAAGCAGCTGGCCGTCCTGATCGTCGAGGACAACACGGATCTCGCCGCGACCTACCGCACACTGCTGGACCGCCAGGGGCACCACGTCACGGTCGTCCACACGGGCGCGGACGCCGTCACCGCGACCGGGAGCCACCTCTTCGACGTCGTCGTGTGCGATCTCGGGCTGCCCGACATGGACGGCTACGAGGTGGCCCGTACCGTGCGCTCGCGCCCGCAGGGTGCCTCTGTGCGTCTCATCGCGGTCTCCGGCTTCAGCCGCGGCACCGACCGTACGCTGTCCCGCGAGGCCGGATTCGACGCCCACCTGGCGAAACCCCTGCCGCTCGCGGATCTGCTGGACCTCCTGGAGGCCTGACCGTCCCGGGAGTGCCCGGGCGCCCGGGTCGAAAGGGTTCGCGTGGGTACTCATATCTCATGACTGACGTGGTGGACTCCGACGAACTCCTGCGCCGTATCCAGCGGGCCCGCTCCTGGGCCGGCCGGGAGGAGCAGACGTGGAAGGCACGCAGCGAGGAGCTGAAGACCGCCGATCCGGACAGCTCACGCGACGCCGAGCTGCGCGGACACACCTATGAGGCCGTGCGCAAAGCGCTGGACGAGATAGTCACCCCGGGGGTGCACGACGGGAACGGGCAGGCCTGACGGCCGTCCTCACCGGTACCGGTCCGTTGCGCCGGTGTGTGCATGACCCGTCCCGCCCATGGAACCCGATGTGGTCATGAGCACCCCGCACGTCCCATGCGCCGAACCCGTCACCACGGTCCTCACCTGGCAGGTACGTCCCGGCCGTGAGGACGAATTCGAGGAGTGGACCCGGGGCGTCGCCGACTGCGTCGCGCGCTTCCCCGGCAGTCAGGGGGTGTCCTGGCTGCGCCCGGAGCCCGGGCACCGGTTCCACGCGGTGCTGCGCTTCGCCGACCCGCAGCGGCTCACCGACTGGCTGGTCTCGTCCGAGCGGGCGGAGTGGCACGCGCGGATCGAGGGCATCGCCACCGAGGTCCGCGACGAGCGCCAGTCGACCACCGGGATGGAGAGCTGGTTCCGGCTCCCCGGCACCACCGTGCAGGCCCCGCCGCGCTGGAAGATGGTCCTGACGACGTTCCTCGGCGCCTATCCCATGACGTTCCTCATCCAGTGGCTGGTGGCGCCCGCCACGGCGGCCTGGCCCCTGCCGCTGCGCGCCGCCGTCTTCCCCGTCGTGCTGCTGCCGGTGCTCACCTATCTGGTCATGCCGGGGCTCAGCAGGCTGCTGCGGTTGTGGCTGTACGGCACACCCGACGACTGACCCCGTGAGCGGTCCGGTTCCGGCCCCCGTCACACGTACGCCTCATCCCGTTGGCGGCGTTTGGCGGGGGCGCTTAGAAAGGTCGCACAGCAACTCTCGGGCCGCACGTCCGGGCCACGACAGCGACTGCACCCTTCGTAGGGAGCCGAGTATGACAACACGTTCGCCTTTCGACGCCGATCGACCTGGCATATCACCCGAGAGCGTGGTCGACGCCACCATTCCGCCGCTACCCGCCTCCGCGCCCTGGCACGCCGTGCCGGAGGAGGCGCCGGACCGGCCGGCGCGCAGAACCGAGCGCCGGTACACCGACGCGGCCGAGTCCCGGTACGCCGGACCGGCCGAAACCGTCGAGCAGCGGTACGCCGACCCTGCCGATGCCGATGAGCACCGGTACGCCGACCCCGCCGACGAGATCGACCACCGCTACCCCGACCCGCTCGACGAGGTCGAGCAGCGGTACGCGGACCCGGCCGACGCCGCCGAGCACCGGTACGCCGACCCCGCCGACGACATCGACCGCCGGCACCCCGAGCCGGCCGACGACATCGCCCGGCGGTATCCCGACGCGGCCGACCGGGCGCCCCGCCGCTACACCGCCTCCCCGGCCGACCGGAACGACAGGGACGGCCGGAGCGACCGGGACGCGAGGGACGGCCGGGACGCCAGGGACGGCCGGGACGCCAGGGACGGCCGGGACGCCAGGGACGAGAGGGAGCACCGGGAGGAGCGCGACGAGCGCCGCCACTCGGAACCTGCCGACGGGACCCGCCGCGCGTACCCGGCCGCTCCCCCCGCCTCTGCCCCTGCCTCCGGCTCCGCCCCTGCCTTCGGCTCCGCACCGGCACCGGCCCCCGCCCCGGCCGCCAAGGCCGACCCGCGGGCCACCGACTCGGCCGCCGAGTTCGACAGGAAGTACCCCGACCAGGGTGAGATCGAGTCCGACCCCGCGTACATCAACCCGGTCGACGGACTGGTGCACGCCGCGGTGGCCGACCGGCCGCTGGAAGAGGTGATCGAGCTCATCGAGCTGCTGGAGCAGTCACCGGAGTACGCGAGGGCCACGGTCGACGCGCTCCGGGCGGTCGGCACGGACCGGTCCGTGGAGGACGTGAGCCGGCTGGTGGCCCTGCTGACCAGGCCGCCGAGGAACGCCGACAGCGCCGACGAGGCGATCCGCGCGGCGGCCGAGGGCCGGCCCGTGGAGGACGTCACCCGGCTGATGGCGCTGCTGCACCGGCCCCCGCTGGAACCCCACTGCGGTGAGGCCGCGGTGCGGGCCGCCGCCACCAGCCGCCCGGTCGACGAACTGGTCGAGCTGATCGGCCGCATGGCCCATGAACAGGGCGTGCGCGAGGGCCGGCAGCAGTCGAAGCCGCCGACACGCGAGGAGAAGAAGGCGGCCGAGGCGGCGCGCGCGGCCGCGAAGGACGGGCCCCCCTCCGGGGACCGGCTGCTCGCCGAGGGCGGCACGGTCGCCATCGGCCGGACGGCCCGTACGCGCCGCAACCGGCCCGCGAAGACCGTCGACTCACCCGCCTGGCCCCGCTTGGCGGCGGCCCTGATGCTCATGGTGTGCGGGCTGGCGCACTTCCCGCCGCACCGCGACGGCACCTCCGTCAGCGCCTTCGGGTTCGTCGTCGCAGGCTGCGGTCTGTGCGTCCTGCTGGGGCTGGCACTGCTGCGCCGCAGCGTGGTGCCCGTGCTCGCCCTGGGCATCATCGTTCCCGCGGCGCTCGCCGTCGCCCAGCTCCTGGAAGGCCGGATCCAGTCGCGGGGCCTGTCCCGGGCCCTGGATCTGACCCTCGCGCCGCCGTGGCTCGCCGGTCTGGCGGCCGTGCTCGCCGCGCTGGCGGCCCTGACGGCGCTGGTCTCGCTGCTGGCCTCGTCGAGGCCCCGTCCGCGGCCCGACGTACGGCAGTTGGCCGGACAGCCGGCCGAACCGGACCGGGCGTCCGCGGGCTGACCCCGGCGGGACGTTGAACGGCGGCTGCCCCACACCCTCGGGTG
>NZ_JBHWZP010000198.1:17249-17520 GCF_042728395.1 Streptomyces sp. NPDC060205 | reverse complement strand
CCCCTGAGGGGCCAGGGGCGCGGGGAACTGCGCGGCCGGCCACGATGGGCCCGCAGCCGACGAACCGGCGGAGCCACCCCTTGAGGGGCGCGGGGAACTGCGCGGCCAGCCACGGCGGGCCCGCGGCCGACATCCGGCTTGCGCCCCCACCGGCCCGCACCCAACAAACCCGGCCGAAGCCACCCACCCCCCCAAGGGGCGCGGGGAACTGCGCGACCAGCCCCCACCGGCCCGCACCCAACAACCCGGCCCAAGCCACCCACCCCCCACG
>NZ_JBHWZP010000198.1:0-17153 GCF_042728395.1 Streptomyces sp. NPDC060205 | reverse complement strand
TAAGGGGCGCGGGGAACTGCGCGACCGGCCCCCACCGGCCCGCAGCCAACAAACCCGGCCGGAGCCACCCCCTGCCTACGCCCCGCCCTCACCCAAGGGGCGCGGGGAACTGCGCGACCGGCCCCCACCGGCCCGCAGCCAACAAACCCGGCCGGAGCCACCCCCTGCCTACGCCCCGCCCTCACCCAAGTGCCCCCGAGCCTCCTCATACGTGGCTCCCCCAGCCGCACCCCCGGGCCCGTACACAAGGTTCAGCACGCCCGTCCGAAACGTCTCCGCCGAGATCAGCGTCAGCGGAACCGCCGACTCCCCTTCCCCCTCCCCCTCCTCGAACAACCGCATCCCCTTCCGCACCGCGATCGGATGCACCAGCAGATGCAGTTCGTCCAGCAGCCCCGCCCCCAACAGCTGCCGTACGACGGACACGGACCCGCTGAGCGCGATGTCCCCGCCCTCCTCGTTCTTGAGCGCGGTCACGACCTCGACGAGGTCGCCCTCCAACTGCTCGGAGTTGCGCCACTCGAACGCAAGCCGCGTCCTCGACACCACGATCTTCCGCACGTCACCGAGCTGCTTGGCGAACCCCGCGTCCTCACCCCCGGCCGCCTCCCGCTCCGGCCACGCCCCCGCGAAGCTGTCATAGGTCTTGCGGCCGAACAGCATCGTGTCCGCCGAGTCGAACATCGCCCCGACAGCCGCGCCCATCTCGTCGTTGAAGTACGGGAAGTGCCACTGGTCGGGCGCCTCGACCACACCGTCGAGCGAGATGAACAGTCCGGCGCTGATCTTCCTCATGATGTTCCTCCAGGGTCCGAATGAGCCGGTCGGCGCAGTCCGCGATCCGGTCACTACTTGGACGGCAAGAGCCGGAAAAACTAATCGGCCCCCAGCCCATCACGCCCCGGCGACGAGAACCAGCGGAGAGAGGGAGACAGGAACGACCGACACCGGCGCGACAGCGACCGCGGCGGCCGGCACCGCGGAGACAGCCACAGCCCCGCCATCCACCCGCGCCCGCCCCAGCCCACGCCCACGCCCACCTTCACCCGCCGCGAAGACGAACACCCGCAGCACCACGAACCGCCCCACCCCCGCGAGCCCGGAGGCCCCGAGGTAGACGATCTGCTCGGCGAGCATCCCGGGCGACGACTGCACCAGGTGCAGGACGAGCACCGCGAGGGACGTCACCGCGTACGCGGCCGTCGCCGAGCCCGCCGACTGCCAGTGCCGCCGCCATCCGGCCCGCCGGCCGGTCCCGAAGGTGAACAGCGCATGCAGCTCGGTGCACAGAACGGTCGACGCGACGGTGATCACCGCGTTCGCCACCACCCACGGCACCACCCCGGCCAGCAGCGCCACCGCGCCACTCGCGAGAACCCCGACACCCCCACCGCACACCACGAACCGCACGAAGGAGACGAACGCCCCGGGAGCGGCCACGCCCGCCGTCTCCGGCTCCGCCGCGAGCTGCGACTCCATGGGGATTTTCCTTCCGGGGGAAGAGGCTGCGGCCCCTTCGATCAACTGGCTTCGACCGGGTTCAACAATGCCGTCGCCCGGCCGCCCCATCGAGACAGTGCGCACCCGGATCCATGGTGGTGCCAGCCCTACCCCCGGCCTGCGCTCCGCCCCCGCCACGCCCTCCCGGAATACGCGGACGGCCGCACCGCGCTGAAGAATCTGAAGGAACCATCGAAGGACACGCCAGCCACACCAGGCACTCCAGGCACTCCAGGAAACAAGGGCGACCCAGGCAACCCAGGCACCCCCCGACGACACTCCGGAGGAACCCCATGGCCCTGACCCGTGAAGAACGCGAGAAGTTCCTCGCCGAACCGCACATCGCCGCGCTCGCCGTGGACGCGGGGGCAGGCCGCGCCCCGCTCACCGTGCCGATCTGGTACCAGTACGAGCCCGGCGGCGACGTCTGGATCCTGACCGGGCTGACCTCCCGCAAGAACGAGCTGATCAGCGCCGCGGGCAGGTTCTCCCTGATGGTGGACCGGCTCGAACCCACCATCCGGTACGTGTCCCTCGAAGGGCCGGTCGTCGAGTCGACCCCCGCCACCCGCGAGCAGCTCCACGAGATCTCGGCCCGCTACCTCCCGGCGGACAAGGTCGACGGGTACGTCGACTTCTCCTGGAAGGAGCACGGCGAGATGGTGGTCATCCGGATGCGCCCCGACCGGTGGCTGTCGTCCGACCTCGGTTCGGTCTGAGGCAGCCCCCCGCGTGACAATCGGGGCATGAGTGCCGACAGCGCCGACGCCCCCACCCCGCCCACGCCCGACTCCACCGGCTCCCCCGCCCCCTCAGCCGCCTCCGAGTTCGTACGGCTGCTGAGGGCTCAGCGGGTCTGGGACACCGAGCTGCCGGACTTCGCCCCGGCCGCGGCCCCCGCCGATCCGCTGCCGCTCTTCGAGCAGTGGTTCGCCGAGGCCGTGGCCGCCGGGCAGGTCGAGCCGCACACGATGTCGCTGGCCACGGCGGACGCCGGAGGTCAGCCCGACGTACGGACCGTGATGCTGCACGGCGCGGACCAGGACGGCTGGCATTTCGCCTCGCACGCGGGCAGCCGGAAGGGCCGGCACCTGGCGGCCCGCCCGTACGCGGCGCTCGGCTTCTACTGGCCCGCGCAGGGCCGGCAGATCCGGGTGCGTGGCCCGGTGACCGTCGCCCCGCCCGAGGTCGCGCGGGCCGACCTGCACGCCCGCTCGACCGGCGCGCTCGCCTCCGCCCTGGTGGGCAGGCAGAGCGAGGTGCTGGACTCGTACGAGGAGTTGGAGCGCGCCTCGGACGCGGCCTGGGACCGTGCCCGGCGCGAACCGGACGCCTCGGCGCCGTCGTGGACGGTGTACGTCCTGGACCCGGACGAGGTGGAGTTCTTCCAGGGCGACGCACACCGCAGGCACGTACGCCTGACCTACCGCCGCGTGGACGGCACGTGGCACCAGAACCTGCTCTGGCCCTGAGGGCCACAGCAGACCAGGCAGCCGGTCGCGTGCCACGCAGGGCCGCGCAGGGCCACGCAATCCCCGCCGTCCCCGCAGCCCCTGCCGTCCGCGCCGTCCGCGCCGTCCGCTACGGACGTACGGGCTCCAGATCCGTGGCGGGGTCCGTGGCCAGCCGGGCATGCAGATGCACGTCCCGGAAGGCGTCCAGGCGCCCCGCCTCGAACATCGCCCCGCGCAGGGTCCCCTCGTACGGATACCCGCACCGCTCGGCGATCCGGCACGATGCCTCGTGTCCGAGCGCGTGTCCCAGCTCAAGGCGGTGCAGGCCCAGTTCCTCGAAGGCCCAGCGGGAGGCCAGGGCAAGGGCGCGCGTGGCCACCTGACGGCCGCGCGCGTCGGGGAGCACCCAGTAGCCGACGCGGGCGACCCGTATGACGTGGTCGATGTCGTTGATCCCGATGTGCCCGAGGCGTACGCCGCCGGTCGCGTCGGTGACACAGAAGGAGGCGCCCACCCCCTCCTGGGCCGCCTTGACCCGCGCTGCCATCGACTCCTGCGCGTCGGCGCGGTCCACCATCGGTCTGAGCGGTGTGTTCCACCGCTGGAACTCGGGGTCGAGGTATCCCCGCAGCCACGCCTGGACATCCTCCTCGGTGTCCGCGTCCCAGGGGCGCAGCCGCAGTCCGTAACCGCGGATCTCGGGATGGGGGAGGGAGCCGGAGGACTCGTACAAGTCGGTCATCGAGCCATTCAACAACGGCCCCGAGACGGAACGGGACGAGGGTCGCCCCGAAGCCCCGGAAGACCGCGGAAGCTCAGGAGGAGGACCGGGGCCGGAACACAGGAACGGCGACAGCCCCTTCCGCCGCCTCCTCACCCTCCTCCCGGAAGGCCACCTCCAACGCCATCCCCACCCGCAGGTCCCCCTCCCCGCACTCCACCACCTCGGTCATCATCCGCGGCCCCTCTTCGAGGTCGACGACGGCGGCGACGTACGGGGTGCGGGCCCCGAAGGGCGGCAGGTCGTTGCGGTGGACGACGGACCAGGTGTAGAGCGTGGCGCGGCCGCTCGCCCGTTCCCAGGTCACGTCCTCGCTCCAGCAGTGCGGGCAGAACTCGCGCGGGTAGTGGTGGGCGCGCCCGCACGCGCCGCACCGGCGCAGCAGCAGCCGCCCGTCGGCGGCGGCGTCCCAGTAGGGCCGGGTGAAGGCGTCGGTCTCCGGCAGGTCGAAGCGGGCCGGTACGCCGGAGCCGGCCGCCATCAGAAGAGTCCCAGCGCGCTGTCCAGGGACCACGTCTGCCAGGACATGCCGAACAGGGCCACCAGGGAGATGAGGGCCATCATCGCGTTCTGCCCCTGCTCGGCCCAGTCGTGGATCATCAGGACGAGGTAGAGGAGGTTGAGCAGCAGGCCGCCGGCCAGGGCGATCGGGGTCAGGAAGCCCACGACGAGGCCGAGGCCCAGGGCGAGTTCGGCGTACACGACGACGTACGCCATCGTGCGCGGCCGGGGCGCGACCACCACGTCGAAGCCGCTGCGCACCGAGTTCCACCGGTGCTTCGCGGCGACGTCGGCCGCCCAGGCGATCCCGGTGCCCCGCTCGAACCAGCCCTTCTTGTCCTTGTGCCGCCAGCTCTCCAGCCACCACAGCCCGAGCCCGATCCGGAGCACGGCAACCCATTCCGCACCGGTGAGCCAGATGGTGTCCATGGCACCGCATCCCTCCCGCAGCCGTAGATCGACGGCACAGATCTGACCGTACAGATCTGACGGTACGTCAGTTCAGCGCACCGGG
This sequence comes from Streptomyces sp. NPDC060205, assembly GCF_042728395.1. Taxonomy (NCBI): domain Bacteria; kingdom Bacillati; phylum Actinomycetota; class Actinomycetes; order Kitasatosporales; family Streptomycetaceae; genus Streptomyces; species Streptomyces sp. NPDC060205. The sequence continues at coordinate 12,403 of NZ_JBHWZP010000198.1, read as the reverse complement.
CGCGGCTGCGCAAGAGTCCTACGACCACCCGTCCCGCCGCGCGCACCTCCCCTGTCGCGCACACGCATGTGGCCTACGACACAAACCCCACACACCCCTCATACAGCCGTGATCAATTCGCAACCGATTCCGGGCTTGACCGAGACCCATCAAATGACGACATGCATACGCTCGGCACATGGCCGACTCTCCCGACCCGACACCGCAGGCATCCCCGGCACCCGCGCCCGAGCCGACGCCGACACCGACACCGCCGACGGCGGCCGTGCCTCAGCAGGACCGGCCCGTGTACGTCATCGGGGGCGGGCCGGGCGGTCTCGCGGTGGCGTACGCGCTGCGCGCCCAGGGTGTGCGGGCCGTCGTGCTGGAGAAGTCCGACCGGGTCGGGGCCTCCTGGCGGCGGCACTACGACCGGCTGCGGCTGCACACCACGCGGCGGCTTTCCGGGCTGCCGGGTCTGCCGATGCCGCGTTCGTTCGGGCGGTGGGTGTCCCGCGACAACGTGGTGCGCTACCTGGAGAAGTACGCCGAGCACCACGAGCTGGAGATCGTCACGGGCGTCGAGGTCTCCCGCGTGGAGCGCTCCGCCGACGGCACCGGCTGGCTGCTGCACGCCACCGGCGGGCGCGAGCTCACCGGCAGCGCGGTCGTCGTCGCCACCGGCTACAACCACACGCCGCACGTGCCCGAATGGCCGGGCCGCGACGGGTACACGGGCGAGTTCCTGCACGCCGGCGAGTACCGCAACCCCGCACCCTTCGCCGGGCAGGACGTCCTCGTGGTCGGCGTGGGCAACACCGGCGCCGAGATCGCCGTGGACCTCGTCGAGGGCGGCGCGTCGCGCGTACGCCTCGCCGTGCGGACCGCGCCGCACATCGTGCGCCGGTCGACGGCCGGGTGGGCGGCCCAGTACACCGGGGTGCTCTGCCGGCGGCTGCCGGTCGCGCTGGTGGACCGGCTGGCCGGGCCGATGGCGAAGCTCAGCGTTCCTGACCTCGCCGCCAAGGGCCTGCCGAGGCCCGACACCGGGCTGTACTCGCGGGTGAACGAAGGGTCCATCCCCGTGCAGGACGTCGGCCTGATCGACGCGGTCCGCAAGGGCCGGGTCGAGGTCGTGGCGGCGGTCGAGGGCTTCGAGGACGGCAAGGTCGTCCTCGCGAACGGCGACCGCGTCGGACCGGACGCCGTGATCGCCGCGACCGGTTACCGGCGCGCCCTGGAGAACGTCGTCGGCCACCTCGACGTACTCGACGGCCGTGGCCGCCCGGTCGTGCACGGCGCCCGCTCCCCGAAGAACGCGCCCGGCCTGTACTTCACCGGCTTCACCAACCCCATCAGCGGCATGTTCCGCGAACTGGCCATCGACGCCGAGAAGATAGCGAAGGCCGTGGCACGCGACGCCGACCGCAGGAACCCGTCCCGCATCGCCCGCTGACGCCGACCGTCAGCGGCGTTGCCGCCGGGGGGTGCCGCGCGGGGTGCCGCCGGGGGCGTTGCCTCCGGGGGCGTTAGCTGCGGGGCCGTTGCCTCCGGACGGCGGGGCTCCCGAGGGCCCCGTCCTCCGCGAGCAACCCCCGCCGGTCGCCGTGCACTCGACGCGCGCCCACGCGCCCGTTGCGCCCGTGCGCCCTACCCCTCCTCGAAATGCGCGAGCGTGCCGATGAGCCGTTCCGCGATGCCCGGCGGCCAGGGGAACGACGGCGCGACCGCCCGCTGGTGGGCCAGGCCGTGCAGGCCGAGCCAGAGCACGACCACGTCGGCCGCCACGTCGGTGCTGGCCGAGGAGCCGGCGGTGACGCACTCCTGGAGGGCTTCGCCGAGCCGTCGCAGGCTCGCCTCGCCGAGTGAGCCGAGGTCCTCCGCCGTCACGGAACTCGCGTCCGGATCGGGCATCCAGAACCCGCCGAACATCGTGCGGTAGCGCCCCGGGTGGGCCTCGGCGAACTCCAGATAGCCCTCGCACAGGGCCGTGAGCCGTGCGCGGGGCGAGTCGTCGGCCGCGTCCACGGCCGCGCGCAACTGCTCGTCCAGTTCGGCGAAGGCGTTGCGCACGACGGCCAGCATGATGGCGGGCTGGTCGGAGAAGTGCCGGTAGATCGAAGGGGCGGCGATACCGACCCTGCGGGCCACGGAGCGCAGGGTGATGGCGCTCTCGTCGCCGGTCTCGTCGAGCAGCGCGACCGCCGCCGTCACGATCTCCTGGCGCAGCCGGTCCCCCTCCCCCCGGCGGTTGCGGACGCGGACGGGCGTCGCCGCGGTGTCGCCAGTGCCGTCGCTCGTGCCGTCGCCTGCGCCGTCTCCCGTACCTGTTCCCATAGCTGTTCCCATACCCGTCACCTTACAGCGCGAAGCTTATGAGTGTTTCCTCTTGTCATCCGTGAGCTAACAGGCATAGCCTTACGACCGTAAGCACACGGCAACGACTCCAAGGGGTACGTCATGACCGGCACCGCAGCCCACACCTCCACCTCCAGCTCCACCACCCCCTCCACCGCCCCCGTCGTCTCCGCGACCGAGGTCGTCCTGCCCGGCCCGGTCGAGCCGGAAGGGCTGGAACTCCGCAGCCGCGAGCTTCCGGCGCCGGCCAAGGGCCAGGTCGTCCTGCGGATGGACGCCACGGGCGTGTCGTTCGCCGAGCAGCAGATGCGGCGCGGCAAGTACTACGACCAGCCGCCGTTCCCCTTCGTCCCCGGCTACGACGTGGTCGGCACGGTGACGGCGGCCGGTCCGGACGTGGACCACGCGCTCGTCGGCCGCCGCTTCGCCGCGGTCACCAAGACCGGCGCCTGGGCCAGCCACCTCCTGATCGACGCCGTGGACCTGATGCCCGTACCGGACGAGGTGGACGCGGCCGACGCGGAGACCGTCGTCGTCAACGGCATCACCGCCTGGCAGATGCTGCACCGCATCGCCAAGGTCCGTACCGGCGGGACGATCGTGGTCCTCGGCGCCAACGGCGGCGTCGGCTCCACGCTCGTCCAACTGGCCCGCCACGCCGGGATCACCGTGATCGGCACGGCGTCGGCCCGCCACCACGCGACCGTACGGGAGCTGGGCGCGAGCCCGGTCGACTACCGCGACCCCGACATGTACGCGCGCATCCGCGAACTCGCCCCGGCCGGCGTGGACGCGGTGTTCGACCACGTCGGCGGCGCCGGGGTGGAGCAGTCGTGGCACCTGCTGCGCAAGGGCGGCACGCTGGTCTCGTACGGCACCGCCGCCACCAAGGACGACGAGGGCAACTCGCAGGTGCCGGTGCTGAAGCTGTTCGCGCGCCTCGCCGCCTGGAACTCCCTGCCCAACGGCCGGAGCGCGCACTTCTACAACTTCTGGGCCGGCAAGCGCCGTTGCCGCGCCTCCTGGCAGCGGCGGCTGACCGAGGACCTGACCCAGGTGCTGCGCCTGGTCGCCGACGACGTCCTCACCCCGCAGATCGCCGCGCGGATCCCGCTGCCGGACGCCGCCGCGGCCCTGGCGCTCGCCGAGTCCCGCACGGTCGCCGGAAAGATCGTCATCGTCCCCGCCTCCGCCTCCGACTCCGTCCCCGCCACGGAGGCGTGACGCGTCGAGCGCCGCCGGAGATCCGCCGCGGGAGGTACGCCGCCGCGTTGAGCGCGCCCGTTACGGCGCCGCGCCGGGGCCCACCGTTACCCACCATTACGCCGCTGCCGTGAGCGCCACCGTCGCGCCACCGCAGTGAGCGCGTACAGCGCGTACGCCGATCGTCCACCGCCACGCACGCCCTCTCACGCCCCCCAGCCCTCCCCTCCCCCGCCCCGCCGTCAGCCCGCAGCCCGCAGCCCGCAGCCCGCAGCCCGGAGGTACCCGCCATGTCCGTCACCATCACCGCCGTCACCACCGCCGCCCCGCCGGTCGTGACCACCGCCACCACCACTGCCCCCACCGGCCGCCCGACCGCGCCGCCACACCCGGCCCCGGCGCGCACCCCGGACTCAGCGCGCCCCCCGGCCGCCGGGCTCCCCCCGGGCGATGTCGACAACCGTGCGACCTACGTCAGCTTCGGGCTCGCCTATCTGCTGGGTCACGGCTCCGCCGCGGTCTCCGAGGGGGCGGCCCCGCTGCTCGACCTGCCCGGCTGGCTGCCCATGACCCTCCTCGGTGCCGGGCTCGCCGTCGGCACCGTCCAGGCCACGGTCGCCGCCCTGCGCGCCCAGCGCACCGCCGCCGAGCCGGACGACGTCCTGTCCGGCAAGCTCCTCGGCGCCGCCTGGGTCACCGCCTTCGCCGCCCTCTTCCTCGCCATCACGGGCCTGACGGCCACCCTCGACCTGCCCGACGTGCAGTCCCTGCTCTGGCCGACCGGATCCGGTTTCGTCGTAGGCCTGCTGTACATCGCCGAGGGCGCCCAGCGCCGCAACCTCCTGCACTACGGCCTTGGCACCTGGCTCGCCCTGACCTCCACCGCGGCCCTCCTTCTCGGCAGCCCCGGCCTCTACTGGGTCCTCACCCTCGCCGGCGGCGGCGCCTACGCCCTCGCGGCGGTCCTCGAACGCCGCCGCCTCGCCACTCCCGCAGCCGCGCGAACCCCGTAGGGCGCACCCCCCGAAGTCCTCCCCCTTCACCTGTACCTCCACCTCAGCGAGAGGAACACCATGCCCAGCAACAGCCCCGCCTCCCTCCCCGTCCAGCCCGCCCGGCGCCGACCGCGGACGCGCGCACGCACACGTACCACCGCCACGCTCACGGCCGCCCTCGCCGCCCTCTCCACCCTCGGCGTCCTCGCGAGCACCGCTCCCGCCCAGGCCGCCCCCGCCCGGACGGGTGCCGCGCACCACGCCGACGGGCTGAAGTGCCAGGGCAGGGGCACGGACCCCGACGCCCTCATCCGCTACCGCTCCGACATCGTGATCAAGGCCCCGCTGAGCACCGTCTTCAAGCTGCAGACCGACGTCGAGCGCTGGCCGTCGTGGCAGGCGCCGGTCCTGTCCGCGCAACGGCTCGACCACGGCCCGCTCCGCCCGGGCTCGCAGTTCCGGTGGACGACCCCGGCGCCCGCCACGCCCACCACCCCCGAGACCACCCTGAACATCACCTCCACGGTCCGCGACCTCGACCGGAACTCCTGCATCCGGTGGACCGGCCCCGCGGTCGGCGAGGGGCTGCGTATCGACGAGGGCGTCCACGTATGGAACTTCACCGAGGTCGAGGGCGGCGTGCGCGTACGGACCGAGGAGACGTGGACGGGTGCGCAGGTCGAGGCGGACGTCCCCCTGGCGACCTCGATGCTCGGCGCGGGACTCGAACAGTGGCTCCGCGAGCTGAGGACGACCGCGGAATCCCGTACCGCCGGACCGTGCGCCTGACGGACGGCTCCCAGCCGACCGGCAGCCGGTCTCCCGCCCGCCCGGCAGCCAGGTTCCCCGCCCGCCCGGCGGGGAATACGCCACACACCGGAGCCCATGCCTTCGAAACCAACGCCTTTGAAACCGACGCCTTCGAAGCCCATGCTCCCGAAACCCGTACTGCCGAAACCCATGCTGGTGAAACGCATGCCTTCGGAGTCCACACCTGTGGCCGCCACAAGTTCTTTGCTTCCCGACCCATTCCTGACGCAGCGTCAGTTCAGTAATCTGGCCTTATCTGACACTGCGTCAGTTATTGGCAGCGACACAGGAGCGGGCGGACCGATGCTTGGATCAACCCACGGCACCCTCACCACCGACTCCCGCCGGGCCCGGGTCATCGCCTGCGGCGAGCAACCGGCCCCTGCCGTGCACGGCAGGCCGGCCGCCACCGACGACCTCGACGTCAGCGGCAGGCCGCTGTACGCCGGCGTCCCCGATCTGGACCGCTTCTTCCGCCCCGAGTCGGTGGCCGTCGTCGGCGCCTCGGACGCCGAAGGGCGGCCGAACACCGGCATCACGCGCCAACTGCTGGCCTGGGCCGAGCGGGTGGGCGCACGCCTCCACCCGGTGCACCCCACCCGGGAGACCGTGTTCGGACTCCCCTGCGTCCCGTCGGTCGCGGAGCTGCCCGAACAGGTCGACCTGGCCGTGCTGCTGGTCTCCGACCCGCTTCCCCTGATCGAGCAACTCGCCGAGACCAAGGTGCGGTTCGCGGTCGCCTTCGCGTCCGGGTTCGCCGAGACGGGGACGGTGGGCGCCGCCGCGCAGGACCGGCTGGCCGACGCCGTGCGGCGTTCCGGGATCCGCTCCGGCCTGCGGCTGCTCGGCCCGAACACCAACCTGAACGCCTTCGAGAAGTTCCGCGACGACCTCGACGGCCCGGCCATCGCGCTGATCACCCAGTCCGGCCACCAGGGCCGCCCGGTCTTCACCCTCCAGGAACTGGGTATCCGCGTCTCCCACTGGGCACCCACCGGCAACGAGGCCGACCTGGAGAGCGCCGACTTCATCTCCTACTTCTCCGAGCAGCCCGAGGTCGGCGCGATCGCCTGCTATGTCGAGGGCCTCAAGGACGGCCGCTCCTTCCTCCTCGCCGCCGACCGGGCCGCCCGGCGCGGGGTCCCCGTCGTCGCGGTCAAGGTCGGCCGCACGGAGACGGGCGCGCGGACGGCCGCCTCCCACACCGGCAAACTGACGGGCGCGGACGCGGTGGTGGACGCGGCGATGCGCCAGTACGGGGTCGTACGTGTCGACGGCCTCGACGAACTCCAGGACACCGCGGCCCTGTTGGCCCGTGCCAGGCCGCCGTCCGCAGACGGGGTGGCGGTGTACTCCATCTCCGGCGGTACGGGCGCCCACTTCTCGGACCTGGCGACCGAGGCGGGCCTGCGCCTGCCGCCCCTCTCCCCCGCCAAGCAGGCCGAACTCCACCAGTGGATACCGGAGTACCTGGACGTCACGAACCCCGTCGACAACGGCGGCCACCCGGTCGGCGACTGGCGGGGCCGCAAGATCATCGACGCGATCCTCGCCGATCCGGCCGTCGGAGTGCTGATCTGTCCGATCACGGGCCCCTTCCCGCCCATGAGCGACAAGCTCGCGCAGGACCTCGTGGACGCGGCGGAACAGACGGACAAACTGGTGTGCGTGGTGTGGGGATCGCCGGTCGGCACGGAGTCCGCGTACCGCGACACCCTCCTCGGCTCGTCCCGGGTGGCGACCTTCCGCACGTTCGCGAACTGCATCACGGCGGTACGCGCCCACCTTGAGCACGCCCGCTTCACCGCCTCCTACCGCTCCCCCTTCGACGAGGCCCCCCGCACCCCGTCCCCCTCCTGCCGCAAGGCCCGGGCGCTGATGCGGCCGGGCAGCAGACTGAGCGAACACGCGGCGAAACAACTGCTGCGGGCGTACGGGATCCGGGTGCCGCGCGAGCAGTTGGTGACCAGCGCGGCGGCCTCCGTACGGGCGGCCGGTCTGGTCGGCTACCCGGTCGTCATGAAGGCGTCCGGCGCGCGGCTCGCCCACAAGACGGAACTCGGCCTGGTGAAGGTGGGCCTCACCTCCGCCAGCCAGGTACGGGACGCGTACCGCGAGTTGACGGACATCGCGCGGTACGAGGACGTGTCGCTCGACGGGGTTCTGGTGTGCCAGATGGTGGAGCAGGGCGTCGAGATGGTCGTCGGTGTGACGCACGACGACCTCTTCGGTCCGACGGTGACGGTCGGGCTGGGCGGCGTACTCGTGGAGGTCCTCCAGGACACGGCGGTACGGGTGCCGCCGTTCGGCGAGGACCAGGCGCGGTCGATGCTCGACGAGTTGCGGGGGCGGGCGCTGCTCGACGGCGTCCGCGGGCGGCCTCCGGTGGACCTCGACGCGCTGGTGGAGGTCATCCTCCGCGTCCAGCGGATGGCCCTCGAACTGGACACGGACCTGTCCGAACTGGACATCAACCCCCTGATGGTCCTGCCCCGCGGCCAGGGAGCGGTGGCGCTGGACGCCTTGGCAATCTGCCACTGACCCACTGCGTGGGGCTTGGGCGGTCGGGTGTGCGTGGCAGCAGCTGCATTGTCAACCGCGGCCCGGCGGGGGCCGCCCGCGCAGTTCCCCGCGCCCCTAAAGACCGCCCACCCCGACCCCCGCCAGGGGCGCGAGGAACGGCGCAGTCATTCGCCTTCAGGGGCGCGGGGAACGGCGCAACAAGCCCCCACCGACCCCGCACCCGAAACACCACCGCCACCCCCCGCCCCTCAGGGGCGCGGGGAACGGCGCAGTCTTTTGCCTTCAGGGGCGCGGGGAACTGCGCAATCCTTGGGGCCCGCCCCCACCGGACCCGCACCCGACACACCCCCGCCACCCCCCACCCCTCAGGGGCGCGGGGAACTGCGCGACAAGCCCCCACCGGACCCGCACCCACCCACAACCCACCACACCCACCCCCTCCCCTCCCCCTCCCCACCCCACCCCGGAGCCCTCGTGATCATCCACACCCTCGACGACACCCACGTCTCCTGGATCACCCTCAACCGACCGGAGGTCATGAACGCCATCACCCCCGAGCAACGGGAAGAGCTCATCCAGCTCATGGAGACCGCGTCCGCAGACGCGAACACCCGCGCAGTCGTCCTCACAGCCACAGGCAAAGGCTTCTGCACAGGCGCAGACCTCCGCGGAGGCCCACCCGCCAGGGACCGCCTCCCAGGAGACGTCTCCCGCGTCATAAAGAACGGCGCCCAACGCCTCATCACCGCAGTCCTGGACTGCGAGAAACCGGTGATCGCCGCAGTGAACGGCACCGCCGCCGGCCTGGGCGCCCACCTCGCGTACGCCTGCGACCTGGTCCTCGCCGCGGAATCGGCGAGATTCATCGAGGTGTTCGCCCGCCGCGGCCTCGTCCCCGACGCCGGCGGCGCCTACCTCCTCCCCCGCCTGATCGGCCCGCAGCGCGCGAAGGAGCTGATGTTCTTCGGCGACGCCCTCACCGCCGCGGACGCCCACCGCCTGGGCCTGGTCAACCGCGTGGTCCCGGACGGGGAGCTGGAGAAGACGGCCCGCGCCTGGGCCGAACGCCTGGCCACCGGCCCCACCCGCTCCCTCGCCTTCACCAAGCAGCTGGTGAACGCCTCCCTGGACTCCGACCGCGCCACCGCGTTCACCGCCGAGGCCACCGCGCAGGAGATCAACATGACGACGTCGGACGCCACCGAGGGCGTAACGGCGTTCGTGGAGCGCCGCACCCCGGACTTCACGGGCCACTGAACCCCTTCCCATCTGACGCCCCGTCACCTTCAATGGACGGTGTGATGGGACACGCAGGAATGGCCGCGGCAGCCGTCCGCTATCTGAGGTCGGCCGGAGAGCCGAGGACCGCGGGACCGGTCGAACCGCTCCCGCGTCCCGACCTGCGCGCGGTAGGCGACGACGAACGCGCACCGATCGACCCGGCCGAGTTCCGCCGCGTCCTGGGAAACTTCGCCACGGGCGTCACCGTCGTCACAGCTCCGGGGGCCACCCCCGCGACCCCCGCCGGCTTCGCCTGTCAGTCCTTCGCCGCGCTCTCCCTCGACCCGCCCCTGATCGCGTTCATGGTCGCGCGTACGTCCACGACCTGGCCGCGTATCGCCCGCGCGGGCGTCTTCTGCGTGAACGTCCTCGGCGCGCACCAGGGCGACCTGTGCCGCCGCTTCGCGGTGAGCGGTTCGGACAAGTTCGCGGGTGTCGCCCACGAACCGTCGCCGGTCTCCGGTTCGCCCCGCCTGTCCGGCGCCACCGCGTGGGTCGACTGCGCCGTCCACGCGGTCCACACGGGCGGCGACCACCTGATCGTGGTGGGCCGGGTGAACGCCCTGGGCACACCCGACGCCGACCCCGACGGCCACGACGGCGCCCCTCTCCTCTTCCACCGCGGCCGCTTCGGCCACTTCACGGCCTGACGCCCCCCAGAAGCCGTCCGGCCCCGCCCTAGGCGAGAGCGGCCTCCCCCGGCACCACCCTGCGCCGGATCACCAGCGCCATCAGCGCCGCCACCGCGCACAGCGCCCCGGAGGCGTACCACATCACGTTGTACGAGCCGAAGGCGTCGCGGGCCACACCGCCCAGGAAGGCGACCAGTGCCGCCCCGACCTGGTGGGAGGCGAGGACCCAGCCGAAGACGATGGCGCTGTCGTCGCCGAACCGGTCGCGGCACAGGGCGAGGGTGGGCGGGACGGTGGCGACCCAGTCGAGTCCGTAGAAGACGATGAAGAAGACCATCGGCGGGTGCACCGAGGGGCCCAGCAGCAGCGGGAGGAAGAGGAGCGAGACACCGCGCAGGGCGTAGTAGACCGCCAGCAGCCGGCGCGGGTCGAAGCGGTCGGTGAACCAGCCGGAGGCGATCGTGCCGACGACGTCGAAGACCCCGATGACCGCGAGCAGCGAGGCCGCCGCCGTGATGGGCATGCCGTGGTCGTGGGCGGCGGGCACGAAGTGGGTCTGGATCAGGCCGTTCGTCGAGGCGCCGCAGATCGCGAAGGTCCCGGCGAGCAGCCAGAAGGGCCCGGTGCGCGCGGCGGAGAAGAGGACGTTCACCGCTCGGCGCGCGGCCCCCGGCACGGGCGGCGGCTTCTCGACGAACTCCGTCGCCCCGTACGGCCTGAGGCCCACGTCCGCCGGATGGTCGCGCAGCAGCAGCCAGACGAACGGTACGACCGCGAGGGCCGCCAGGGCCACGGTCACGGCGGCCGGGCGCCAGTCGTGCTCCGAGACGATCCACGACAGTACGGGCAGGAAGATCAGCTGGCCGGAGGCGGAGGCGGCGGTGAGGATGCCGGTGACCAGGCCGCGCCGCTCGGTGAACCAGCGGTTGGTGACGGTCGCGGCGAACGCGAGGGCCATCGAGCCGGACCCCAGGCCCACGAGCAGCCCCCAGCACAGCAGCAGCTGCCAGGCCGCGGTCATCCACACGGTGGCGCCGGAGCCGGCCGCGATCACGACGAGCGCGAGTGCGACGACCCGCCGGATGCCGAACCGGTCCATGAGCGCCGCGGCGAACGGCGCCGTCAGCCCGTACAGCGCGAGGTTGACGGAGACCGCGAGCCCGATCGTGCCGCGCGACCAGTCGAACTCCTCGTGCAGCGGGTCGATCAGCAGGCCCGGCAGGGAACGGAAGGCCGCCGCGCCGATGATCGTCACGAAGGTGACGGCGGCGACGAACCAGGCCCGGTGCACGCGCGTACGCCGCCGACGCCCGATCGCGTCGCTTCCGGACGCCTGCCCGCCGGTTCCGGAGTCCTGCACGCCGGTTCCGGAGTCCTGCAGGCCCGTGCCGGGATCCTGCACGCCCGTGCCGGGATCCTGCACGCCCGTGCCGGGATCCTGCACGGGTGCCGCCTCGCTCGCGGCGTCGGTTGTCTGGGTCACGTCACCGAGCTTCCGTCCTCGGCCCGCCCCGAACGAGTGGCCCGAAGGACAGCATTCGCTAGGATCGGGCCATGGGTACGAACACCCCGGACACCCCGCCCCCTCGGCACCGCGTCGTCGTCCTCGCCCTGGACGGCCTCCTCCCCTTCGAGCTGGGCATCCCGCAGCGCATCTTCGGACGCGCCAAGGACGCCCAGGGCCGCAGGCTGTACGAGATCGTCACCTGCTCCGTCCGGCCGCCGGGCCCGGTCGAGACGGACGCCGACTTCTCCGTCCTGGTCGAGAACGGCCCGGAGGCCCTGGCCACCGCCGACACCGTGGTCGTCCCGGCCTCGTACGAGCTGGGCCCGGTCCACGACGAGGGCGTACTCACCGAGGAACTGGCCGCCGCCCTCGCCCGGATCCGGCCGGGCACCCGGCTCGTCTCGATCTGCACGGGCGGGTACGTGCTGGCCGCCGCCGGGCTGCTCGACGGGCGCCCGGCGACCACGCACTGGGCCTCCGCCGAGCACTTCCAGCGCCTCTTCCCGAAGGTGCGGGTCGACGCGGACGTGTTGTTCATCGACGACGGGGACGTGCTGACCTCCGCCGGGGTCGCGGCGGGCATCGACCTGTGCATCCACATCGTGCGCCGCGACCACGGGACCGCTGTCGCCAACGAGGTGGCCCGACGCACGGTCGTGCCTCCGCACCGGGACGGCGGGCAGGCGCAGTACATCGAACGGCCGGTGCCCGAGCCGCAGTTGGCGACGACGATCGGGGCGCGTGCGTGGGCGCTGAGCCGGCTGCACGAGCCGATCCAGTTGCGGGACATGGCCGCGCAGGAGGCGATGTCCGTGCGGACGTTCACGCGGCGGTTCCGGGAGGAGGCGGGGGTCAGTCCCGGGCAGTGGCTCACGCAGCAGCGGGTCGAACGGGCCCGCCATCTCCTGGAGTCCACGGACCTGTCGATGGACCAGGTCGCGGCGGACGCGGGTTTCGGCACGGCGCAGTCGATGCGCCAGCATCTCCAGTCGGCCCTGGGGGTAACCCCCACGTCCTACCGCCGAACATTCCGCTGAACACCCCTCCCCCACCACATGGGGGCTGCGCCCCCCTCGCCCCCTTTGCGCAGTTCCCCGCGCCCCTAGGTACCTAGG
>NZ_JBHWZP010000197.1:0-17569 GCF_042728395.1 Streptomyces sp. NPDC060205 | reverse complement strand
GTGTGCCGGTACGTCCCGTACGTCAGCATCGCCTTCAGCACCGCGTACAGGGGCTCCTGCACGGCAACGCGGTACGGCAACCTCCCACAGCAACCCCCCACACGAAATCCCCCCACGAAAGCAGGCAGGGTGTACTGCTGTATGCCTGGAAGTGTGGGGTTTTTTGCAGGAGCCCTATGCGACGGACTCGACGTACCGGCACGGCCCCGACCCACGACGAACGGACGAACCACACAACGGCCCGCCCGCAAACGAACTACGTGGTGGTACGCCTCCGCCGAGACCCGGGCCGCCGCTCACTGGGCCGGGTAACAGGATCCCCGGCCTCCAGCGCGGAAGCCCGCCGCCGAAGCCCGAACTCCGCCAACGCCTCGGCAAGCCGGTGCACGGACGGCTCGGGCGACATGACATCGACACGCAACCCGTGCTCTTCGGCGGTCTTCGCCGTAGCAGGCCCAATACACGCAATGACGGTCACGTTGTGAGGCTTCCCGGCAATACCGACCAGGTTCCGCACAGTGCTGGACGACGTAAACAGAACGGCATCGAACCCGCCCCCCTTGATCGCCTCACGAGTATCCGCAGGCGGCGGCGAAGCCCGCACGGTCCGATAAGCCGTGACGTCATCAACCTCCCACCCGAGCTCGATCAACCCGGCGACCAACGTCTCGGTCGCGATATCGGCCCGAGGCAGAAACACCCGATCGATCGGATCAAAAACGGGATCGTAGGGCGGCCAGTCCTCCAGCAACCCCGCAGCGGACTGCTCCCCACTGGGCACCAGATCAGGCTTGACCCCAAAAGCGATCAACGCCTTGGCGGTCTGCTCACCCACAGCAGCAACCTTGATCCCGGCGAAGGCACGCGCATCGAGCCCGTACTCCTCGAACTTCTCCCGCACCGCCTTGACGGCGTTCACCGACGTGAAGGCGATCCACTCGTACCGCCCGGTGACGAGCCCCTTGACCGCCCGCTCCATCTGCTGAGGCGTCCGCGGCGGCTCCACGGCGATCGTGGGCACCTCGTGCGGCACGGCCCCGTACGACCGCAGCTGGTCGGAGAGCGACGCCGCCTGCTCCTTCGTACGCGGCACGAGCACCTTCCAGCCGAACAGCGGCTTGGACTCGAACCACGAGAGCTGCTCACGCTGAGCGGCGGAGGAACGCTCGCCGACCACGGCTATCACCGGCCGGCCGCCCTCGGGCGAGGGCAGCACCTTGGCCTGCTTCAGCGTCTGCGCGATGGTGCCGAGCGTGGCGCACCAGGTCCGCTGCCGCGTGGTGGTACCGGCGACGGTGACGGTCATAGGGGTATCGGGCTTACGCCCGGCAGCGACAAGCTCCCCGGCGGCAGCAGCCACAGAATCAAGCGCGGCAGAAACCACGACGGTCCCGTCGGACGCCCCCACCTCGGCCCAGCACCGCGCGGACGCGGTACGGGCGTCGACGAAGCGCACGTCCGCACCCTCGGCGTCCCGCAGCGGCACACCCGCGTAGGCAGGCACACCCACGGCGGCGGCGACACCGGGAACGACCTCGAAAGGCACCCCCGCGGCGGCGCAGGCGAGCATCTCGCCGGCGGCGTACGCGTCGAGTCCGGGGTCGCCCGAGACCGCACGGACGACCCGCCTGCCGCCCCTCGCGGCCTCCATGACAATATTGGCCGCGTCCTTCGACGCGGGGACGCCAGAGGTGGCTGACGTGCCGTCAACTACCTTCAGCTGAGGCGTGTCCGGGCTCGCGCCCGTATCGGTGTCGAGCACGGTGACGTTTCGTCTGGCGTGCGTGCGGACGACGTCGAGCACTTCGGGTTCGGCGACCAGGACATCAGCGTTCCCCAGCGCCTCGACGGCGCGCAGAGTCAGCAGTCCCGGATCACCGGGTCCGGCACCGAGGAAGGTGACGTGCCCGTGTTCGAGGCCGATGGGAAGGGTGGTGGGGCTCAATGTACTCGCTCCCCCATCAGACCGGCCGCGCCCTTGGCAAGCATCTCGGCAGCGAGTTCACGGCCGAGCGCCATTGCTTGGTCATGTGTCTCGGGCACGGGACCGGTGGTGGACAACTGCACCAGCGTCGAGCCGTCGGTCGTGCCGACGACGCCGCGCAGGCGCAATTCCTTGACAATCTGCCCGTCGGCCAGAAGGTCGGCGAAGGCACCCACAGGTGCGCTGCAACCGGCCTCCAGGGCGGCGAGCAGGGATCGCTCGGCGGTCACGGCGGCCCGGGTGTACGGGTCGTCGAGCTCGGCGAGCGCAGCGACGAGGTCCGCGTTGTCCGCGGCGCACTCGATCGCGAGGGCCCCCTGGCCGGGGGCGGGCAAAATGATGTCGACCGGCAGGAAGTCGGTCACTTCGGCGGTCCGTCCGACGCGTTCCAGCCCGGCGGCGGCAAGCACGACACCGTCCAGCTCGCCGTCCCGCACGAACCCGATCCGCGTGTCGATGTTCCCGCGGATCGGCACGGTCTCGATGGTCAGCCCGAGGTCACGCGCGTACGCGTTCAGCTGGGCCATGCGGCGCGGCGAGCCGGTACCGATCCTCGCGCCGGCCGGCAGCTCGGCGAACGTCAGACCGTCGCGTGCGATCAGCACGTCACGGACGTCCGCGCGGACGGGTACGGCGGCCAGCGCGAGCTCGTCGGGCTGCCCGGTCGGCAGGTCCTTGAGGGAGTGCACGGCGAAGTCGACCTCCCCGCGCAGCAGCGCGTCGCGCAGGGCGGTCACGAAGACGCCCGTGCCGCCGATCTGCGCGAGGTGCTCACGGGACGTGTCCCCGTAGGTCGTGATCTCCACGAGCTCGACGGGCCGTCCGGTCACCTGGCTCACGGCGTCCGCCACCTGCCCGGACTGGGCCATGGCGAGTCTGCTCCGCCTGGTCCCGAGCCTCAGTGCCTGCTCAGTCATGCTCGCCCTCGGTTTTCGGCGCTCTCGAAGTTGTTGCTGTCGGCGTCCCGGCCCTCGGCCTTCGAGACGGCGGCGACCGTCTCCTGGTCCAGGTCGAACAGGGTCCGCAGCGCGTCCGCGTATCCGGCACCGCCGGGCTCGGCGGCCAGCTGCTTGACCCGTACGGTCGGCGCGTGGAGCAGTTTGTCCACGACACGTCGCACGGTCTGGGTGATCTCGCTGCGCTGCTTGTCGTCGAGGCCGGGCAGCCGTCCGTCGAGCCGGGCGATCTCGCCCGCGACGACGTCGGCGGCCATCGTGCGCAGCGCCACGACGGTCGGAGTGATGTGCGCGGCGCGCAGCGCGGCACCGAAGGCGGCGACCTCGTCGGAGACGATCCGCCGCACCTGGTCCACGTCGGCGGCCATGGGCGCGTCGGCGGACGCCTCGGCGAGGGACTCGATGTCCACCAGCCGCACGCCGGGCAGCCGGTGCGCGGCCGCGTCGATGTCACGGGGCATGGCGAGGTCGAGCAGCGAGAGCACGGGGGTGGGCCGGGGCACCTCGGCGACGGGCTCGGGGCGGCGCCGCTCAGGCACCCGTCCGAGGAGGGTCGCGGCGGCGGCGAGGGCGCTGATGGCCTCGGCCTCGGCGGCCGGGTCGAGCAGTGCGACGGAGCCGGGCTGGCCCTCGGCGGCCGCAGCCGACGCGCCCTTGTCGACCCAGGCGGCGTGCTGTTCCAGCTCGGCCGCGCCCATCCCGGCCACGGCGGCCTCGCCGAGCACGGAGAACCCGGCGGTGCCCTGCACGGTCTGCACGCTCTGGGCGCCCTGCGCGGCGGCGGGGTCGAGGGGACAGTTCTCCTCGGTGCCGACGCTGGTGGGCGGCAGTTCACTCCGTACGACGGACGGACCGCTCGCGCCGCGCGCACCGGCATCCGGGGTCGGGGCCGGAGCGGGGGCGGGCACCCGCACCGCACGCCCCTCCATCGCGGTCGCGACGACCTCGGCGGTGAGGACGAGACCGGTCGCACCGGTGCACGACACGACGACGTCGGCACGTGTCAGTTCATCCGCGACCGCGTCGATCGGCACGGCACGGGCCAGCACGTCGGTGCCGCCCTCCCGCGTCGCGCTCTGCGCGTACTGCTCCACGAGCAGGGTGGCGAGCCGCTCGGCCCGGTCGAACGTCCTGTTGGCGACGACCACCTCGGCCACGCCCGCGCGCGCCAGGGTGGCGGCGGCCAGCGAGGACATCGAGCCGGCGCCGATCACCAGGACCCGCTTGTCCCGGGCCCAGGCGTCGACCGTCGCGCCCTCGGCGAACTGCTCCAGGCCGAAGGTCACCAGGGACTGCCCGGCCCGGTCGATGCCGGTCTCGGAGTGAGCGCGCTTGCCGACCCGCAGCGCCTGCTGGAACAGGTCGTTCAGCAGCCGGCCGGCGGAGTGCAGCTCCTGCGCGGTGGCGAGCGCGTCCTTGATCTGGCCGAGGATCTGTCCCTCGCCGACCACCATCGAGTCGAGTCCGCACGCCACCGAGAAGAGATGGTGGACGGCCCGGTCCTCGTAGTGCACGTACAGGTACGGGGTGAGCTCTTCGAGTCCGACCCCGCTGTGCTGCGCGAGCAGCGTGGAGAGCTCGGCGACGCCGGCGTGGAACTTGTCCACGTCCGCGTACAGCTCGATCCGGTTGCAGGTGGCGAGCACCGCGGCCTCGGTGGCCGGTTCGGCGGCGACCGTGTCCTGGAGCAGCTTGATCTGGGCGTCCGCGGACAGCGCGGCGCGCTCCAGGACGCTGACCGGAGCGCTGCGGTGGCTCAGCCCGACGACGAGGAGACTCATGCCGGCATCACGGCGGGGACGTCCCCGTCGGGCCCTTTCCCGGCCTCCTTGGCCGCCGCGGCCTCGGCGGCGAGCACGGCGTCGGCCTGCGCCTCGGCCTCCTCGCCGGCCTTGCGCTGCTCGTGGAAGGCGAGGATCTGCAGCTCGATGGAGAGGTCGACCTTGCGTACGTCGACGCCGTCCGGCACGGACAGCACGGTCGGCGCGAAGTTCAGGATGGAGGTCACACCGGCGGCGACGAGCCGCTCGCAGACCTGCTGTGCGGCCCCGGCGGGGGTCGCGATGACACCGATCGACACACCGTTGTCGTCGATGATCTTTTCCAGCTCGTCGGTGTGCTGCACGGGGATCCCGGCGACGGGCTTCCCGGCCATGGCGGGATCGGCGTCGATCAGCGCCGCGACCCGGAACCCGCGCGAGGCGAACCCGCCGTAGTTGGCCAGGGCGGCGCCGAGATTTCCTATCCCGACGATCACGACCGGCCAGTCCTGGGTCAGGCCCAGCTCGCGGGAGATCTGGTAGACGAGGTATTCGACGTCGTAGCCGACACCGCGCGTCCCGTACGACCCGAGGTACGAGAAGTCCTTGCGCAGCTTGGCGGAGTTGACCCCCGCCGCGGCCGCGAGTTCCTCGGAGGAGACCGTGGGTACCGAGCGCTCCGACAGTGCGGTGAGGGCTCGGAGATACAGGGGAAGCCTGGCGACGGTGGCCTCGGGAATCCCTCGGCTGCGGGTCGCCGTTCGGTGAGTTCGGCCAGTTGCCACGGTGCTCCTGCGGGTAGCGCGGGGCTTCAGGCGGTCACACGTCCCTGGACCGCCCCGTCGAATGCAGGCTATGTCTTTGTGAACGCGTGCACAAAGATGGTGTCCGATTTGCCCGGCCAACGTGACCGGGGTCACGCACCCCCGGCGCACCCGTACGGAACCGGCGCACACGCACCTTCGTTCCTCACATCTTGGGGGCAAAACCGCACACTCTCCTCTACGATCCCCGCCCCCGAGTCCGAATCGCCCTCGATCCTAAGTGACATTCCGGCCCCGCCGGACTGCTCAGTCAGGCCACGGTCCGATTACTCCTGAGCCCCACCGGCCTCCGCTACGCCGTGAGCGCCCGCCTCAGCCGCGCCTCGTCCACCCGCCAGAACGTGTGCTGCGCCCCGTCCACCAGCACCACCGGGATCTGTTCCCAGTACTCCCGGTGCAGTTCGGCGTCCTCGGTGATGTCCTTCTTCTCCCAGCGCACCCCCAGCTCACCGCAGACCTTCTCCACAACACCCTGTGCGTCTTCACACAAATGGCAGTCGGGCTTCCCGATCAAGGTAACGACCCGCTCAGCCCGCCCACGCCGAAAAAGAGACCTCATCCCCCCATTCTCCCGCGCGAAAGACTGTGCGTCGGCTGCGGGCGAGCGGGTGCTGGTCGCAATCTTTTAGGGGCGCGGGGAACTGCGCACGTCCACACCAGTCGGGCGCACACCTTCAAACCAACGTCGGCCGCAACCTCCCAAGGGGCGCGGGGAACGGCGCAGTCTTTCGTCTTGAGGGGCGCGGGGAACGGCGCAGTCTTTTGTCCTGAGGCGCACGGGACCGCGGCGGCCGACCCCCACCTTCCAGGGGCGCGGGGAACTGCGCGACCAGCCCCCACCGCCCCGCACCCGACACTCAACCCCCGGCGAAGCCAGAGGGGGAGCGGCCCACAAGGCAAGCCCCGCAACAACGACGCCGCAAAGAATTCACCGCATCCAAACCTCCCGACTCCAGCCGCACCGAACAAACTGGCTATGCTCACGCCATGGCCGCTCTCGGATGGCTCACCCCCCGTAGGCGCTCCGCGACAGCGCGAAGCGTGCTGGCAGGCGAGGCCTCGGCTGAGGCAGCGCGCAAGACCTCCCAGGAGCTGGAAGAGCTCACAGCCGCGCCAGGAACCGCCGAACCGGACTTCCCGGTCCACGGCGACGACCAGGCCGCCGCGTTCTTCGACCTGGACAACACCGTGATGCAGGGCGCCGCGATCTTCCACTTCGGCCGCGGCCTGTACAAGCGCAAGTTCTTCGAGTCCCGCGACCTGTACCGGTTCGCCTGGCAGCAGGCCTGGTTCCGGCTGGCCGGCGTCGAGGACCCCGAGCACATGCAGGACGCCCGCGACTCCGCCCTGTCCATCGTCAAGGGCCACCGCGTCGCCGAACTCATGTCGATCGGCGAGGAGATCTACGACGAGTACATGGCCGAGCGCATCTGGCCCGGCACCCGCGCACTGGCCCAGGCCCACCTGGACGCGGGCCAGAAGGTGTGGCTCGTCACGGCGGCCCCCGTGGAGATCGCCACGGTGATCGCCCGCCGCCTCGGCCTGACCGGCGCCCTCGGCACGGTCGCGGAATCGGTGGACGGCGTATACACCGGCAAGCTCGTCGGCGAACCGCTGCACGGCCCCGCGAAGGCGGAGGCGGTACGCGCCCTGGCCGCGGCGGAGGGCCTGGACCTCGGCCGCTGCGCCGCGTACAGCGACTCCCACAACGACATCCCGATGCTGTCGCTGGTGGGGCACCCCTACGCGATCAACCCGGACGCCAAGCTCCGCAAGCACGCCCGCACGCTCGACTGGCGGCTGCGCGACTACCGCACGGGCCGCAAGGCCGCGAAGGTCGGCATCCCGGCCGCCGCGGGGGTCGGCGCGGTCGCGGGCGGCACCGCCGCCGCCATCGCCCTGCACCGTCGCCGCCGCTAGGGCCGCCACCGCCCGGGCCTGTCCGGCCGTTCCCCCGCAGCCGTGTCCCTCCGGGGCACGGCTGTCACGTTGACGGCACCCGGCCACAACACGCCCTGGACTCAGACGGAACGCGAACCGAACCGATCAACAACCGGTCACTATCCGGCACTTGATCAGGTGTCATTCGGTTACAGAAGCGACGTAATCGATGATTTGAGCAACTGGGTGTAGCACTGCCTGTACGAAGCGTTATTCTCCTCAGACGCATAACGGACCCCACTCTTCGCTACGACGGGTGAACGGTCCGGTACTGCACGTGATGGAAGCTCTGCCTCTGGGAGTCCCGTGTACCCACACGTCGGGGTTGACGCCTCGGGCCTGGCTACGCTGCGCGCAACGGTCCTAGACCGCTTGCGCGGCTTCGTCCCCACCGCGTACGCCGTCCCCGCCCTCGCTGTCTCCGTCGCGCCCGTCGGCCCGTGCTACGCACTGGCCGAGGGAAGCGCGGCGGTCGGCAGACGAGGACGTTCGAGCGCGCCAGCCACCCCCGCACGCCGCCCGGCCGCAGACAGTGACAGCGCCCGGATGATGGACCTAGTGGAGCGCGCACAGGCCGGTGAGGCCGAGGCCTTCGGCCGGCTCTACGACCAGTACAGCGACACTGTGTACCGCTACATCTACTACCGCGTCGGCGGAAAGGCGACCGCGGAAGACCTGACGAGCGAGACGTTCCTGCGCGCACTGCGCCGCATCGGGACGTTCACCTGGCAGGGCCGTGACTTCGGCGCCTGGCTGGTCACCATCGCCCGCAACCTCGTCGCGGACCACTTCAAGTCGAGCCGTTTCCGGCTCGAAGTGACCACCGGCGAGATGCTCGACGCCAACGAGGTCGAGCGCTCACCCGAGGACTCCGTCCTGGAGTCCCTCTCGAACGCGGCACTGCTGGACGCCGTCCGCCGCCTCAACCCCCAGCAGCAGGAGTGCGTGACCCTGCGGTTCCTCCAAGGCCTTTCGGTCGCCGAGACCGCCCGCGTCATGGGCAAGAACGAGGGCGCGATCAAGACCCTCCAGTACCGGGCGGTGCGCACGCTGGCACGGCTCCTCCCGGAAGACGCCCGCTGAGACCCCGTACCCCCGCAGGCTCGACGCCACGCGGCCGGACCGCCGGACCGGCCCCGGTACGACTCGGGTACGACCCCGTATGAACCAGTACGCTCAGCGACGCCCAACTCACCCTCCGTGAAAGTCTGTTGACTTCGCGGTCCGATCATCCGTCGTCCGTAACCCAAGTGCCGAGCCGCTCGTTGTGCGGGATACAGGCTCCCTGTGGTCACACCCTGGCCGTCTTCGATCACTCGATCGAGTTGTCGTGGTCAGGGGGTGCAACCCTCAGGACCCCCTGGGGAGCCGACCGTCATGACGAGAGGAGGTGCCGCCAGTGATCGCGAACGTATCGGCGCACCGGCGGACGAACGCCTTCGCCCAGGCCCTGGAGGAGCAGTCCGACAGGGACACGGCGGCCGAGCAGTCCGAAGGACCTGCTCCGGCCGTCGCGGACCGGTCCGAGCAGAGCCGGATGCTGTCCCTGGCGACCGGCCTCGGCGAGCTGCCCAAACCCCAGATGGACCCCGAGGTGAAGGTCGTCCAGAGGGCCCAGCTGGTGGCCGCCATGGAGGCCATGCTGCTGGAGGGCACGGCCGCGGGAGGCGATGCGACGGGCCTTCCGGTCCCCGAGCAACGGTCCCATCGGGGCAGGGGCGCGCACAGGGCGACCGGACTGGGGAAACTGCGGCCCCGTTCCCGGCTGTCGAAGGGGCTCGCCGCGGGCGGACTCACCGTGGGTGTGGCCGCCGGAGCCTTCAGCGGGGTCGCCGCCGCCAGCTCCGACGCCCTGCCCGGTGACTCGCTCTACGGACTCAAGCGCGGAATGGAGGACCTCAAACTGGGCATGGCCGACGGCAGCAGCGACCGCGGCGAGCTCTATCTCGACCAGGCCTCCACCCGGCTGAGCGAGGCGCGCCGCCTGATGGAGCGCGGCCGCTCGGGCCCCCTGGACCACGAGTCCCTGGGCGAGATCAGGCGCGCGCTGTTCGGTATGCAGCACGACGCCGGCGAGGGCCACCGTCTGCTGCACGAGGCCTATGAGCGGGACCCGGACTCCCTGGGCCCCATCCAGACGCTCTCCACCTTCTCGCAGTCGCACCGCGACGCCTGGGGCGCCCTGCGCGACCGGCTGCCCGTCCAGCTCGGCGACGTCAGCCGCCAGGTCAGCTCGGTCTTCGACGCCATAGACGAAGAGGTCGACCCGCTGCGCGCGCTGCTCCCGCAGCCACCCGCGCCGGAGGGCACCGGCCGCCACCGCGGCCCGAGTTCCGACTCCCCGGGCTCCTCGGGGTCGGACCGCTCGGTCCCGCCCAGCGCCTCGGGCCGCGACTCGTCCGACGGCACCGGTTCCGGTACGGGCAGCGGCAAGCCCAAGCCGTCCACGTCCAAGACGGAGGACGACGGCCTGCTCGGCGGCAACACCGGCGGCCTCCTCGACCCGCCCGAGGACGACACCAGCGCCTCCCCGTCAGGCAAGGACACTCCCGCCCCCGAGCCGGACGTGACCCTGCCGCCCCTCCTCCCGGGCCTGCTCCCGGGCCTGGGCATCGACAGCGAGGACGCGGACTAGATCCCGCCGGTACGCAGGTGGGGGCGCCCCTTTCCACAAGGGGCGCCCCCATCCGCGTACGCGCTCCCCGTCGGCCGTGGGAGCCGGCGGTCAGAAGAACACCGAACGGCGCTGCACCAGCAGCTTGTAGAGCGTGTGCTGGATCTGCTCCCTGACCTGGTCCGTCAGGTTGAACATCAGCATCGGGTCCTCGGCCGCCTCCGGCGGATAGCCGTCCGTGCGGATCGGCTCACCGAACTGGATCGTCCACTTGGTCGGCAGCGGCACGGCGCCCAGCGGACCGAGCCACGGGAACGTCGGCGTGATCGGGAAGTACGGGAACCCGAGCAGCCGCGCGAGGGTCTTCGCGTTGCCGATCATCGGATAGATCTCCTCCGCGCCCACGATGGAGCACGGAATGATCGGCGTGCCCTGGCGCAGCGCCGTCGACACGAACCCGCCGCGGCCGAAGCGCTGCAGCTTGTAGCGCTCGCTGAACGGCTTGCCGATGCCCTTGAAGCCCTCCGGCATCACCCCGACCAGTTCGCCGCGCTGCAGCAGCCGTTCGGCGTCCTCCGCGCACGCGAGGGTGTGGCCGGCCTTGCGGGCCAGCTCGTTGACCACGGGCAGCATGAAGACCAGGTCGGCCGCGAGCAGCCGCAGATGCCGGTTCTCGGGATGGTTGTCGTGGACGGCCACCTGCATCATCAAGCCGTCCAGCGGCAGCGTCCCGGAGTGGTTGGCGACGATCAGCGCCCCGCCCTCCGACGGGATGTTCTCGATGCCCTTCACCTCGACGCGGAAGTACTTCTCGTAGAGGGGCCGCACCATCGACATCAGGACCTGCTCGGTGAGCTCCTGGTCGTAACCGAAGTCGTCGACCTCGTAGTCACCGGTCAGGCGCCGTCGCAGGAACGACAGGCCGCCGGCGATGCGCCGCTCCCAGCCCTCGCCCTCCGGCTTGTCCACGGCAGCCGATCCGGCCGCCGGTTCAGCGGGCGATCCGGCGGCAGGTTCCTCACGCGTCACAGGAACATCATCCTGCGGAATCGTTCGTGCGGGCAGGGGCTGGACCTCGTGAACCGTCGCGGGCTCGCCCTTGCGCCTGCTCCCCGCGCCCCGGCGCCGCGCGGGCCGTTGTACGGCACTCCCGCGGGACCGGTCGTCGTCGAACGGAATGACCTTGGCGTCCGCCATCGTTGATGCGCTCCTCGGTTGGCGCTCAGTTGGCGCTCTGCGTCGGGGGGTGGCCACCGCCCAGTGCGGGCAGTGCGGCGATCCGGTCGACGGCCCCCGCGAGGGCCTCGGGCGGCAGCAGTCCGGGGCCCCGGCTGCGGGCGAAGTCCGCGAACGTCTCGGCCGTCGTGAACTTCGGCCGGTATCCGAGCGTCTCGCGCATCTGGTTCGTCGCCACGACCCGGCCGTGGGTGAGCAGCCTCAGTTGCTCGGGCGAGAAGTCCGTCATGCCCACCGTACGCAGTGCCGAGCCCACCCAGCTGATCGCGGGCATCAGCACCGGGACCGTGGGCCGGCCCAGCCTGCGCGCGCACTGCGAGAGCAGCAGGACGCCGTCGCCGGTGATGTTGAACGTGCCGCTGTTGAGCGTGCCCCGCTCCGGCTCGTGCGAGGCGATCCGCAGGACGTCGATCACGTCGTCCTCGTGCACGAACTGCAGCCGCGGGTCGTAGCCGAGGACGGTCGGCAGGACGGGCAGCGAGAAGTACGCGGCGAGCGGGGTGTCCGCACCCGGTCCGAGGATGTTCGCGAACCGCAGCACGCACACGGCGACGTCCGGCCGCCGCCGCGCGAACCCTCGTACGTACCCCTCGACCTCGACCGTGTCCTTCGCGAAGCCGCCGCTCGGCAGTGACTTGGGCGGGGTCGTCTCGGTGAAGACGGCCGGATCGCGGGGCGCCGACCCATAGACATTGGTACTGGACTTCACGACCAGCCGCTTGACCGTCGGCGACTTCTGGCAGGCACCGAGCAGCTGCATGGTGCCGATGACGTTGGTCTCCTTGACCGTGGCCCGGCTGCCGCTGCCCAGCGGGGTGCCCGTCACATCCATGTGCACCACCGTGTCCACGGAGTGCTCGGCCAGCAGCCTGGCGATGGTGGGCTGCCTTATGTCGGCGCGTACGAAATCCGCACCGCCCAGGTGGTGCTCGGGTGCGACCGCGTCCACGGCGACCACCCGGTCCACCTCGGGGTCACGCTGGATCCGTCGTACGAACCGGCCCCCCAGCTGACGGGCCACTCCGGTCACGAGCACGACCTTCCCCAAGATCAGCGCCTTCCTTCCAGCCGTCGACGACACCTGCTCGTACTCTGCCGTGTTCCCCGTGACGGTCACGTTAGCGGGTCGGTGTTGCGCTGTGATGACTGCCCGATGCACGAAGTGACCGCACCCGCGAACATACGATCAGACCAAGCCAACTGCCGCACGGAACGTACGCTCAGACATACGTACGGCGTTCGGACCACCGGACATAAAGGCATTCGACCGGCCCGTCCGGCGCACACGACTGTGGCCCCTCACCGACAGGTGAGGGGCCACAGAGCGCACTGTCACGGCGTCGCCCACGCCCCGCTCGCGCGGGGTGGGCGACCGCCGCAGGTCGCGACTACTTCTTGTTGCGTCGCTGAACGCGAGTGCGCTTGAGCAGCTTGCGGTGCTTCTTCTTGGCCATCCGCTTACGCCGCTTCTTGATAACAGAGCCCACGACTACCCTCGCTCACTTCTCTTTACTCGTTGCTGGGCTGCATGGGCCCACACGACTTATGAGGGGCCAGCCTACCCGCCTGAGTGCCAGAGGTTGTAATCGAGGGGTTCCGGGCGAAATCCCGGGGACGCGATCAAGCACCCCGGGACCTCCCCCGGACCGCCGTCAGGCTGTCTCCACCCCCACGTAGGACTCGCGAAGGTACTCGTGAACCGCTTGCTCCGGGACGCGGAAGGACCTCCCCACCCGGATCGCGGGCAGATGACCGCTGTGCACCAAGCGGTACACGGTCATCTTCGACACTCGCATCACCGAGGCGACTTCCGCCACGGTAAGGAACTGAACCTCGTTCAGAGGCCTCTCGCCAGCAGCCATGACACACCTGAACCTTCCGCACTCGACGGTCGCCGGCTTCCCCTTCCGGTGACACTTCGTCGTTGCGTGCTCACTCCCCAGAGTAGGGGCGGGTGATGCGAGTGGGGAAGAGGAGCCCCCATCGGCGGCCTACTGTGACAGACACGCTCGATTGAGTACATAGCGAGTAAGCGGTCGGTAGTAATCAGACCGCACAGCGTCATCAAGTGGAACGACGACGGACACCCGCCCCTCTGCCTCGCCGACGAACAGCGCGGGATCATCGGTGTCACCCAGGCCGATGGCCTCGAACCCCAGCTGACCTGCCCCGCAGACCCACCCGTGGTCTCCCACCACGAGTTCCGGAAGCGGCCCGCCGGCCTCCGCGGCAGCTGCCAGGGCGGTGCGAACCGGGAGGGGGGAGTGCGTGTGCGCGCCGGTCCCGTGACCGGCGCCTCGCGCCCCGGGTTCCCGCACCAGCGCGACTCCTCGTACGTAGTCAAGGTTGTAGGTGCGTAGACCGAACCGGGTCGTTATGTCGACACAGCTACCATGCGCAGGGGTGAGAACGGCACACCCGGCCGCCGACAGAGCGTCCGCGAGCGCGGCGTAGAAGCCGAGCAGGCGATGCGGATGTCCGGTGCCGAGCAGCACCGGGGAGCGGTTCCGCACGGCTTCCGCAAGGCGCTCCGCGAAGGCGTCGAGCGCCACGAGCGTGCGATCAGGATCGATCACGTCGGGCCCGGAGGTGTGCCGTGAATCTGCCGATACGCCACACTTCTCCGCCATCAAAGCGATCAGATCGGACTGCTTCCAGGCCCATTCAGGATCGAGTCCGATCGTCACCCGCGGATCCCGGGCGGCGAACAGCCGATAACTCCTGAGACTCGCTTCCCGAGAGGTCGCCACGGCCCCAGCCAGCCTCACCGCCAGCAGATGCGCCCGCAACGCCCCGGAACTCAACACACCCCGATGCTCCCGCACACTCCACGGACCCGCGCCCAAAACCGCGTGAGCGCCGCACAGTTGGAGTAACGGTTCGCCCGGTGGGGGCTGATCGCGCAGTTCCCCGCGCCCCTTTCAGCCCGTCCGGCGTTTGAGGACGAGCGCGCAGCGCGATAGGGGGGCGAGGGGGCGCAGCCCCCATGCAGTGACGGGAAGGGTAGGGGCGGCGGGGGCGAAAAACGCCCTAGGCCAACAACCCCCGCAGGGGAAACGCCGCCCGCCGAGCGGCCAACACGGCCTGATCCAACCGATCCGCGGGGTCATACCCCGCCTCCCACCCCACGAACGACACAGGCCACCGCCCATCAGTCATCCGCACAGGCCCCAACTCCCGCGTACGAGCGAACACCTCAGCCCGCCAACTCTCAGGAATGACGGAGGAGGGCGCCACCTCCCGCCCCGCAGCGATCCCCACCAGATGCGTCCAGGACCGCGGCACCACATCCACCACCGCATACCCGCCCCCACCGAGCGCGACCCACCGCCCCTCGGCGTACTCGTGCGCCAGCTCATGACACGCCACCTGCACAGCCCGCTGCGCATCCAGCGACACGGCCAGATGCGCGAGCGGGTCCTCGAAGTGCGTGTCGGCCCCGTGCTGGGTGACCAGCACCTGCGGCCGGAAGTCGGCGATCAGCTCCGGTACGACGGAGTGGAAGGCCCGCAGCCACCCCGCGTCCCCGGTCCCCGCCGGCAGCGCCACGTTCACGGCGGAGCCCTCCGCCCCCGCGGCCCCGGTCTCCTCGGGCCACCCGGTCTGCGGGAACAGCGTGCGCGGATGCTCGTGCAGCGACACGGTCAGCACCCGCGGGTCCTCCCAGAACGCGGCCTGCACACCGTCACCGTGGTGCACGTCCACATCCACGTACGCGATCCGCTCGGCCCCCAGTTCCAGCAGCCTGGCGATGGCCAGGGCGGCGTCGTTGTAAATGCAGAACCCGGACGCGCCCCCGGGCATCGCGTGGTGCAGCCCGCCCGCGAAGTTCACCGCGTGCAGCGCGTCACCCCGCCACACGGCCTCGGCGGCGCCCACTGATTGCCCCGCGATCAGGGCGGACACCTCGTGCATTCCGGCGAAGGCGGGATCGTCCATGGTCCCGAGCCCGTACGCCGCGTCGGCCGCCCGGGGATCCACGGAGGCGGCCTTGACCGCCTCGACGTAGTCCTCCCGGTGCACCAGCCGCAGGGTGGAGTCACCGGCGGGCTTGGCCGCGACGACATCCACCTCCCGGTCGAGCCCGAAGGCGTCGACCAGGCGCCGGGTCAGCGCCAGCCGGACCGGATCCATCGGATGATCCGGACCGAAGTCATAGCCCGTTACTGCCTCGTCCCACATCAGCTGTGCGCGGCCGCTCATGCCCGTCACCGTATCGGGAAGGTCCGGAAGCGAACGACCGGGCGTAGAACAGTGTGACGAGCACCAACGCCATCGGTACGAGCATCGCGCCCCGATAGCTCCACGCATCGCCCAGCGCACCCACCAGCGGCGAACCGATCAGGAACCCCACATAGTTGAAGATGTTCAGTCGCGCGACGGCCGCGTCCGCCGCCCCGGGGAACAGCCTGCCCGCCGCCGCGAAGGTCTGCGGCACGATCACACACAGTCCGAACCCGACAAGAGTGAAGCCCAGCATCCCGACCCAGGCGCCCGGCGCCACCGCCACGACCCCGAAGCCGGCCGCCGCGACGACCGCCCCGACCCGCACGACCGCCACGGCCCCGAACCGCCGCACCCCGAAGTCCCCGACGGCCCGCCCGAGCAGGGTGGTGACCATATAGACGTTGTACGGAACGGTCGCCAGCTGCTCCGAGCTGCCGAGCACGTCCTGGAGGTACTTGGCGCTCCAGTTGGAGACGGTCGAGTCGCCGATGTAGGCGATGGCCATCACCAGACACAACGGCAGCAGCAGCTTGAACCCCACACCGGCGCCACCGGCCCCACTGACCCCACCGGCCACGTCCGGCGCCTGGGCCTCCTTGGGCCCGCTCCCGTCGACGTACCAGCGACTCCCCACCAACGCGGCGGGCAGCAGCACCAGCACGACGGGCAGATACGACACGAACAGCGCCAGGTCCCAGTGCGCCCCCGCCCACGCGAGCGAGGCCCCGCCGATCCCGCCGAGGCTGTACGCGGCGTGGAAGCCGAGCATGATGCTGCGACCGTAGGTGTGCTGGAGGCTCACGCCGAGCATGTTCATGGACGCGTCGAGCGCTCCGACGGCGAGTCCGAACGCGGCGAGAGCCAGCCCCAGCTGCCACAGCCCGTCGCCGGCCCCGACCCCCAGCAGCGCGAGCAGCACGACCGGCTGCGACCACCGCAGTACGTGACTGGGCGGCACCCGTTTCACGAGGTGCTCGGTGCAGACGCTCCCGGCCCCCGCGAGGATCGGTACGGCGGCGAGGAAGGCGGGCAGCAGCCCGTCGGACACGCCGTACCGGTCCTGGATCGCCGGGATACGCGTCACGAGGAGCGCAAAGGCGACGCCCTGGGCGAAGAAGCTGAACGCCAAGGAAGCCCGGCCACGCCGCAGCACATCTGTCATGGCGGCTCAGCGTAGAGCTCAGGCTTACTCGTGGGTAGAGAAACAAGAAGATGAATTGTGCTCAGCTTCTGCCGTGGGTCAGCTCTGGAGGAGTCCCAGGAGCTGGCCCATCTCCTCGAAGAACCGGTCGGCATCCGCCAGCCGCTCGGCCGGCGTCATCGCCGTGAAGCCGTACACGTCCATCCCGGCCGCACGGGCCGCCTGCACCCCAAGGGGACTGTCCTCCACGACCAGGCACTTCTCCGGGCTCACTTCCATCTGCTCGGCCGCGTACAGGAACAGATCGGGCGCGGGCTTGCCTCGCCCGACATCCTGCGAGCTGAAGATGCGCTGGTCGTCGAACCACCGGTCGAGCCCGGTCTTGCGGTGCCCGACCCTGATCCGCTCATGGCTCCCGGACGAGGCCACACAGTACGGAACCCCGTCCGCGGCCAGCTTCTCCAGGACCTCCACGACCCTCGGAACCGCCTCCAGCTCCCGCTCGAAAGCAGCGAACACCCGCCCATGGAAAACATCGTCGAAATCGACGGGCAACCGCTCCCCGGTCCGCTCCTCGACCAGATCGTGTACGCGATGCATGGCAGCCCCCATGTAGTCGCGCAGGGAGTCCTCGTACGAGGTGGGGTGCCCGAGTTCGGTGAGATACGCGGCGAGCAGGGTGTTGGAGAGGGGTTCGCTGTCCACGAGGACGCCGTCGTTGTCGAAGATCACCAGGTCATAGCGCATACCTACAGACCCTAAGCGTCTCCGAAAGCGCCTGAACTCCCGGGAACGCAAAAAAGCCCCCGCACCGAAGTGCGGGGGCTTTCTCGTAATATTTGTTCGGCGGCGTCCTACTCTCCCACAGGGTCCCCCCTGCAGTACC
>NZ_JBHWZP010000196.1:0-17620 GCF_042728395.1 Streptomyces sp. NPDC060205 | reverse complement strand
GGGCCGAGCCATGTCAGGGACGCCGTGCGTCCCCGACGTCCTGTTCCGTGCCCGACGTCCTGTTCCGTGCCCGACGTCCTGTTCCGTGCCCGCGCCGCACACTCGCGCGGCGTATGCGCAAACCCTCCCGGCCACCGGGTGTCCACCCGTTGTTCCAGGGCATTCGGAACCGCGGGGGGAGTTGTCGGCCTCCGCCTTCCCGGCATTCTGCGTCGCCGTCCCCGGCGACCCTTATGAGAGGCTTTGTCGCATGCGTACCGTGGGAGTGGAAGAAGAACTTCTCCTGGTCGATCCCGAGACAGGAGAACCACAGGCCCTGTCCGCCGCGGTACTCGCCCGCGCCGCGAGGGACGATCCGTCGGAGGAGACGTTCGAGAAGGAGCTGCACACCCAGCAGCTCGAATTCGCCACCGCCCCGCAGGCGGACATGACCGAGCTCGGCGCGGAGATCGTCCGCTGCCGCAAGGAGGCGGCGCGGGTCGCGGGCGACATCGGAGCCACTGTCGTCGCGCTCGCCACGTCTCCCCTGCCGGTCAGCCCGTCGGTCAGTACGAACGCCCGCTACCGGTGGATGGTCGAGGAATTCGGCCTGCCCGCACAGGAGCAGCTCGTCTGCGGCTGCCACATCCATGTGTCGGTGGAATCCGACGACGAGGGCGCCGCGGTGCTCGACCGCATCCGCCCCTGGCTCTCCGTGCTGACGGCGCTCAGCACGAACTCCCCCTTCTGGCAGGGCAAGGACAGCCTCTACAGCAGCTACCGGAGCCGGGTGTGGATGCGCTGGCCGATGGCCGGCCCCACGGAACTCTTCGGTACGGCGGACGCGTACCACCGACGGATCGACGACATGATCGCCACGGGGGTGCTGAAGGACCGGGGCATGGTCTATTACGACGCGCGGATCGCCGAGCGGTATCCCACCGTCGAGATCCGGGTGTCGGACGTCTGCCTGGAGGCGAGCACCGCGACGCTGCTCGCCACCCTCACCCGTGGCCTCGTCGAGACCGCGGCGCGCGAGTGGCGTGCGGGAGTCGCCCCGGCGGCGCACCCCGTGGAGCTGCTGCGCCTGGCCGCCTGGCGGGCCGCACGGTCGGGGCTTGAGGAGGAACTGCTGCACCCGGTGACCATGCGCCCGGCACCGGCCGCGGACGTGGTCCGCGCACTGCTGGAACACATCGGTCCCGCCCTGGACGACAGCGGTGACACCGGCCGTGCGCGGACGGCCGTGACGGAGTTGCTGCGTGACGGCAACGGCGCCCGGGTGCAGCGCGAGGTCCTGGAGCGGACCGGGAGCCTGGGTGACGTGGTCAAGGAGTGCGTGCGCCGCACACAGACCTGAGCGCGCAGTGACCGCACCGACCCGCAGGGATCGCGTGCGGTCAGTGCGGTCAGTGCGGTCAGTGCGGTCAGTGCACGGTCGCCCGGGTGGGTCCGTCGTCGAGGAAGCCGCCCGACTGGTGCTGCCAGAGCTTGGCGTAGGCGCCGGCCGAGGCGAGCAGTTCCTGGTGGGTGCCCTGTTCGACGATGCGTCCGCGGTCGAGGACGACGAGCCGGTCCATGGTGGCGACCGTGCTCAGCCGGTGCGCCACCACGAGCGCCGTCCGCCCCTCCATGAGCCTCCACAGCGCTTCCTGGACCAGGACCTCGCTCTCGGAGTCCAGGGCGCTGGTGGCCTCGTCGAGCAGCAGGATCGGCGCGTCACGAAGGATCGCCCTGGCGAGCGCGACCCGCTGACGCTGTCCGCCCGACAGCTTCACCCCGCGCTCGCCCACCATGGTGTCGAAGCCGTCCGGCAGGCCGTCGGCGAACTCCGTGACATGGGCGATCTCGGCCGCGCGCCTGATCTCCCGGTCCGTGGCGTCCGGACGCGCGAAGGCGATGTTGTCCCGCAGCGAGCGGTGGAACATCGCCGGATCCTGCGGCACATAGGCGATGAGGCTGCGCAGCTCGGCCTGGCGCAGCCTGCTGATGTCCTGTCCGCCGATCAGGATCCGGCCGGCGTCGAGGTCCGTCATCCTCAGCAGCAGCCTGCTGAGCGTGGTCTTGCCGCCGCCGGACCTGCCGACGAGACCGATCTTCGTGCCGCTGGGCACCGCCAGTTCGAGGCCCTGGAAGAGGGGCCCCGCCCCCGCGTGGGCGAAGGTCACCTCCTCGAAGCGGACGTCGGCGGCCTGGGACAGCAGCGGCTCGGGCGGCACCGGGTCCAGCACGGTCGGCGGCAACAGCAGCAGTTCGGTGAACTGACCCGCCTCCGTCATCGAACTCTCCAGGCGGCGGTACACCTGATTGAACTCGAACATGATCCGTGTCGCGTTCGAGTAGTACGTGAAGGCCACCACGACCGCCTCCACCCCGTGCCCGCTGCCCGCGAGGGCGACCGCGAGCAACAGGCCCAGCGCGTTGGTGAGTACGGACATGGGGGCGACCAGTGTGTCGATGCGCAGGTTGCCGTAGTCCCACGCCCGCAGGGTGAGCCTCCGTGACTCGGCGACCCGGGAGCGGTGTTCGGCGGCCTCGCGTTCCTCGGCCGCGAACGCGCGCACCGTGTCCATGTTCATCAGGCTGTCGGCGACATGACCCGACACCCGGGCGATGGCCTCCTCGCGCCGGTCGACCAGTGCCTGGCGGCGGCGGATCAGCGGCACCACGCACAGCGCGGTCAGCACGAGCATCGTCAACAGGCCGACGACCAGCAGCGGTTCGTACCGCCAGAGGATCACCGATCCGAACGCGAGGGGCACCACGCGGCCCACGACCTGGAACGTCAGCGTGTCGACGAACTCCTCGAACCGGGAGGCGAAGCTCAGCACCCGCTTGGTCAGCGATCCGGCGAAGTTGTCGTGGAAGAAGGCCGCGTCCTTGGCGAACAGCTCGTCCATGCCGATCACGTACAGGTTCTCGATGCCGCGTGCGGCGAGCCGGTTCAGGCAGTGCAGGCCCAGGCGCCACAGCGCTTCCCCGAGCAGCAGGACCCCGGCGAAGCCGAGGACGTACGGGAGTGACTCGGTGACGGTGATGCCGCCTTCGGTTGCGATCGTGGCGACGAGTTTCGCGACGATGAGCGGCGCGATGTAGTTGATGCCGATGTTGCCCAGCGCGGGCAGCAGCATGGCCGGTACCGAGAACAGCCGTAACCGGGCCAGCTCCCGTCCGTAGTGCCGAAGTGCCAGAAGTACCGCACCCCTGCGCGGTTGGACCCTGCGTGTCTCAGACGATCCCATCCCACCCCCGACCAGTCGTAGGACGGCCCGTCGCCCGTTCCTCCGGTGAATCGCCGTCGGCGCACGCCGACAACAGAGGTGAGTACGGGTGGGCCGGAACTGCAATTGTCCCGTGACAACACCCGCCGAGTCCAAGTGTTTTGCGGCTCGCACACCCATACGCAGGTGCGAAGTCGGTGGCCGGATTCCCCTTCCGTCAACGGCGTGCCACGGCCCCCACACCCAGCGGGAGGCACACAGGGAGGTGCGGGCATACAGTGCGAGAGGTCCGTACAGGAACGAGTGGGGGATACGACGTGGTGCACACACTTGTCATCGGTGGCGGGATCGCCGGCACGGCCGCCGCGCTGGCTCTGCACAAGGCGGGTTCGGACGTCACCGTGTACGAGGCCCATCCCGACTCGGCCGAGGACATCGGGGCGTTCCTCACCCTCGCGAGCAACGGTATGCGCGCCCTCGCCCAGCTCGACGCCTCCGCCGCGGTCACCTCGGTCGGTTTCCCCCTGCGGTCGATGCGGGTCCTCGACGACACGGGTGCCACGGTGGCCCATGTGCCGCTCGGCGAGGCGGGCGACCCGCTCCTGCGGTACCGGTGCCTGCACCGGGGCGAACTCGCCGCCGCGCTGCAGGCGGAGGCCGCGCGCCGGGGCATCGGCATCCGGCACGGAGCACGTCTCGCGTCCGTGCGGGACACCCCGGACGCGGTCACCGCGCACTTCACCGACGGCAGCACCGCGACCGGTGACCTGCTCGTCGCGGCGGACGGACTCAACTCCGTTGTACGGCAGGGATTCGCCCCCGCCGTGCAGCCCCGTTACGCGGGACAGCGCGTCTTCTACGGCTACACCGACGACGCGCTCCTGGCCGAGGAGAACGCCGGGGAGAGGGAGCGCCTCACCATGGTGCGGGGCAGCGGAACGGCCTTCGGCTACGCGGTCTCGCCGGCCGGGGAGACGTACTGGTTCGCGCGGGTGGCCGGTGAACCCCTGACCGCCGAGGAGATCGCCCACGGCACACCCGGCCACTGGCGCGAGCAACTGCTGCCGCTGCTGCGCAAGGACACCACACCTGCCGCGGGTGTCGTCGCGGCCACCACCGACCGCCTGATGGTCACCAACGCCACGGAGATCCCCACCGGTACGCCTTGGCGCTCCGGCCGCGTCCTCACCATCGGCGACGCGGCCCACGCGGCCTCCCCCGCGACCGGACAGGGTGCCTCGATGGCACTGGAGGACGCGGTCGTCCTCGCGAAGTCCCTGCGCGACGCCCCCGGCACCGAGGCCGCGCTGGGCCTGTACGAGTCACTGCGCCGGCCGCGCGTCGAGGAGAACGTGACCGTCAGCGGAAACATCTCCCGGGGCACTCCCCCGTCGCCCCGTCCCGGCCGGGGTGCCCCCGCGTCACGGCCGGTCGACGACGACCTCGTCCGGCACCTGGACTGGCACACCGACCTGTGGACCGAGTACGGGGACGGCGCACCGGGTTCGCTGCCTCACTAGTCAACTCAAGGCATGCACCAGGAACACCTGGTTCCACCCATGCGTAGTATCTCTACACTGGCGCAAAGCGCCAGTTGAGTCCTTCGGACGGACCAGCCCTGACAGACACCATCCCGCTCTCCACCCGCACACATACGTGCAATCCCCTTTCGCACCTGTGCCGGCGGACCGAGAAAGGCTCCACTCATGTCTGAGAACCAGATCTCCACCACAGAACTCACCTCGCAGTACATCGCACAGGTGACCAACGACCTGGAGCGCAACAGCAAAGAGCAGGAGCGCATCGCGACGGACATCGCGGCCCTGCAGGAACAGTTGCTGGCTCTGCAGCACGACCACTCGGTGCTGGTGAACATGCACCAGGCGCTCGGTGGTGCGAGCCCCGTCGCCGGGACCAGCCCCGCCAAGCCCTCCGTGCCGAGTCAGTCCTCCGCCGGCACCAAGCGGTCCAAGGCTGCCACGCAGGTCAAGGAGGCCAAGGCCGTCAAGCCGAGGAAGACGGCTGCCACGGGCGCGAAGAAGACCGTGGCGAAGAAGAGCGAGACCGGCGGGGCCGCGGCCAAGGCACCGAAGACAGCCGCTCAGCCGAGCCTCGTCGACCTGATCCGCGGCCACCTCGAAGCGCAGAACGAGCCGCGCTCCGCCGCCGAGATCACCACCGCGCTCACCACGGCCCACCCGGACCGCACCATCAAGACCACCGTCGTGCGCACCACCCTCGAAAACCTGGTCGCCCGCAGCAGCGCCCACCGCAACAAGCAGGGGTCCTCGGTCTTCTACACCGCCGCCACCGACGCTGCCGGCGCCAAGGCCGAGCCCGCCGCGGCGGGCAACTGACCTTCCCCGCCGCGCCCTGCCCCGCGGCCGGTCATGTCCCCGTGGGACCGGCCGGGTGCAGGCGGGTGAACTCGTCGTCGAGTACGCCCATCATGACCACGTCGTGATACCGGCCGGCGAAGTACACCTGGTCGCGCAGACGCCCCTCCTCGACGAGACCGAGTCTGCGTTGCAGTGCCAGCGACGCCTTGTTGTGCGCGAAGATCCTTGCCTGGCACTTGTGGAAGCGCCGCTCGGCGAACATGTAACGCAGCAGCAGGGTCGCGGCCTCCGTCGCATATCCCCGGCGCCGGTGCTCCGCGCCCAGGGAGATGCCGTACTCGAACCAGCCCGCGCGCGCGTCGGCGTGGTGCGAGCCGACCACACCGACCGGCTGTCCCGTGTCGAGGGCTTCGACGACCAGGATGAAACGGTCGCCGTCGGGCCCGTCGAGCGCCAGTTCCTTCGCCCGGGCACGATGGCCCTCGGCGGAGCGGGGCGCCCGCACCAGGTCGCCCAGCCGCTCCTCGTCCGTCTCGAAGCGCATGAGCGCCGTCCAGTCCTCGGGCTCGACACCACGCAGTCGTACGCGTTCACCGGTCCAGAACGATGTCATCCCCCATTGGAGCACGCCGTGTCCGGAGCCCGGTCCGGGGGCGTTGTCAGTGGTGGCAGGCAGGATGACCCTCATGACCTCACCAGTTGCAGTGATCGTGGATGCCGTCGCCTACGCACAGGCCGTCGAGGACGCGGTGAAGGCGTCGGCCGCCTACTACACGGGCGGCACCTCGCCGATGGACGACGACACCTATGACCGGCTCGTGCGCGCCATCACCGACTGGGAGGCGGAGCATCCCGACGAGGTGCTGCCCGGCTCACCGAGCGGGAAGGTCGCCGGCGGCGCGGTGGACGGAGATGTGCCGCACACGGTGGCGATGCTGAGTCTGGACAACGTGTTCTCGGCGGAGGAGTTCACGGCCTGGACGGCGTCGCTGGCCCGGCGCATCGGCCATGATGTGGAGCGGTTCAGCGTCGAACCGAAGCTCGACGGCCTGGCGATCGCCGCGCGTTACAGCGCAGGACGCCTGGAGCGGCTGATTACCCGTGGGGACGGGACGGCCGGGGAGGACGTCTCGCACGCGATCGGTACCGTCGAGGGCCTGCCGGAGGTCCTGGCCGAGCCCGTGACGGTGGAGGTGCGCGGTGAGGTCCTCATGACCACGGCCCAGTTCGAGCACGCCAACGAGGTGCGCACGGCACACGGCGGGCAGCCCTTCGCGAATCCGCGCGGCGCCTCGGCGGGCACCCTGAGAGCCAAGGAGCGTGCCTACACCGTGCCGATGACGTTCTTCGGCTACGGTCTGCTGCCCCTGCCGGACACGGACGCGGAGTCGGCCGGGCGGCTGCAGGAGCTGTCCCACAGCGAACTCATGGACCGCGCCGCGGAACTGGGAGTGCACACCACCGCGGGCACCGCCGTGCCCGGCACCACCGCCGAAACGGCCGAGCAGGTCCTGGCGCGGGTGCAGGAGATCGCCGCGCTGCGTGCCTCGCTGCCGTTCGGCATCGACGGGATCGTCATCAAGGCGGACCTGGCAGCC
The DNA here is from genome assembly GCF_042728395.1 of Streptomyces sp. NPDC060205. NCBI lineage: Bacteria > Bacillati > Actinomycetota > Actinomycetes > Kitasatosporales > Streptomycetaceae > Streptomyces > Streptomyces sp. NPDC060205. Next base: position 10,483 of record NZ_JBHWZP010000196.1, on the reverse strand, counting down.
GACCAGCAGGCCGCCGGATCCGGTTCGCGCGCCCCGCGCTGGGCCATCGCCTACAAGCTCCCTGCGGTGGAGAAGATCACCCGGCTCCTTGAGGTCGAGTGGAACGTCGGCCGCACCGGCATCATCGCCCCGCGCGCCGTCCTCGAACCGGTCGTCATCGACGGCGCCACCATCACCTACGCCACCCTGCACAACCCGGCCGACATCACCCGGCGCGACCTGCGTCTGGGCGACCATGTCATGGTCCACCGCGCCGGTGACGTCATCCCCCGTATCGAGGCCCCCGTCGCCCATCTGCGCACTGGTGACGAACAGCCCATCGTGTTCCCCGAGGTGTGCCCGCGGTGCGGGAGCGGCATCGACACCGGCGAGCAGCGCTGGCGCTGCGAGAACGGCCGCAACTGCCATCTGGTCGCCTCCCTCTCGTACGCGGCCGGCCGCGATCAGCTCGACATCGAGGGGCTCGGTCACACCCGTGTCGTCCAGCTCGTCGAAGCGAAGCTGGTGGCCGATCTCGCGGATCTGTTCACGCTCACCCGTGACCAGCTCCTGAGTCTGGAGCGGATGGGCGGGACGAGCACCGACAACCTCCTCACGGCGCTCGCCACGGCCAAGGGGCGTCCGCTGTCCCGGGTGCTGTGCGCCCTCGGTGTGCGGGGGACGGGACGGTCGATGTCCCGGCGCATCGCCCGTCACTTCGCCACGATGGACCACATCCGCGCGGCCGACGCCGCGTCCATGCAGCAGGTCGAGGGCATCGGGACGGAGAAGGCGCCGTCCATCGTCTCCGAACTGGCCGAGCTGGCCCCGCTCATCGACAAGCTCGTCGCCGCCGGGGTGAACATGACCGAGCCGGGTGCCACTCTGCCGAGCGCGCCGACGGACGCCTCAAGCAGTTCCCAGGACGCCGGGGGCTCGGCCGGTTCAGGGGGTGCGGAGGGTACGGAGGGTACGGAGGGATCGGCGCCGGCCGGCGGGCCGCTGGCCGGGATGACGGTGGTGGTGACCGGCGCGATGACCGGCGTACTGGAGAAGCTCAGCCGCAACCAGATGAACGAACTCGTCGAACGGGCCGGAGGCCGCTCCTCCTCCAGCGTCTCCAAGAAGACCACCCTGGTGGTGGCGGGAGAGGGCGCCGGATCCAAGCGCGCCAAGGCCGAGACCCTCGGCATCCGCCTGGCCACCCCTGACGAGTTCGCCGAGCTCGTCACCGACCACCTCGAACAGCCCGCCCAGTAGTCCACCCCCGGCCGACCGTACTCCGCGTGCTCCCGGCCGGGGCCGCTGGCGCGGGACCCGGCCGCCGTGACAGGCTCTGCGTCGCTCGTGAACAGGCTGTTGGTGAGGGGAATTCCGTGGACACGCAGACGTGGGACGCACTGGTCGCATCGATGAAGAACGCGTACACCGCGGATCTGGCTCAGGGGAGGGCGCCTCGACCGGTCATCATGCCGCTGGTCCGCGGCGAACTGGTCGGGCTCGTCTGGCTGCGTCCGGCCGAGACCGGCGAGGACGCCATGACCGCGATCGTCGAGCTCTCGAACGTCGCCGCGGCGGCGGGCGCGGACGAGGTCGTGCTCGCCTGGGACACCGAGAACGTCGCGGCCGAATGCGGCCTTCCGGTCATCGGCCCGGCGCCCTGCCTGAATGTGGTGCACGCCACGAAGGACGGCCACGTCCTGCATCAATTCCCTTGCACGCACGAGCCCGTGGAGTCCACGCCCGAGGAGTCCTCGGGCGAGGAGTCCACGCCCGAGGTCGCGGACGCGGTCGAGCCCCGGTGGCTCGCCGCACCTGCCCCGCAGCCCGGTGGCGAGCTGGCCCCGCCGCTCCAGGCCGCCCTCACCTACTCCTTCACCCCCCTCGATCTCGACCACCCCTCCCCCTTCGGCGTCACCGTTCTCCTCATGGAGGACGACGGTTACGCCGTGCACCTCACGGACACCTTCGCCCTGTGACCCAGGGGTCCCACCAGGCTGTCTCCACCGGGTTCCGGGCAAGAGCGCGGGCCGGCCGCCGTTGGGTCCCGCCGTGGCGGGGTATACGGAGCTGTGCACGGACCGCACCACCGCCCCCGGCCCAGGAGTAGAGCCATGGCAGGCATCATGAACAAGATCAAGCAGTTCGCCCGGAGCCCGCAGGGACGGCGCACCATCGAGCAGGCACGCCGCGCCTCCGCCGACCCGCGCCGCCGTGCCCAGGCCCAGCGGCTGCTGGGCAAGCTGCGCGGACGACGCTGACCTCGATGAGGCGGCCCGTCCCGGCCGACGCAAAGACCCCACCCGATGTTCTTCGGGTGGGGTCTTGTTGAGCGCCGGGCAGGCCTTGCACCTGCATTTCCCCGCAGGAAGCGGGGCGTCTTTCCTTGGACCACCGACGCGAGACGCGCCCGCACTTGGCGGCTCGCTCAAGATCGAGTCTATCAGCATTCCGGGCCCGCTCTGCACACGCGTGCGAGGGGCAGGCGTGAAGGCCGTGAAGGCGTAGAAAACAATTCCCGTTTGCCGAACGCAGAGCCGGATACCCGGTGTTCATGGCTGGAGCGAACAACAAAACCACGAACGGACAGTCGCCCACCGCGCATGCGCGAGCGGCGAAGACCACCGTGACCGAAGGTGCCACGGCGCCCGCGAAGGAGTCACAGAAGGCCGCCACCGAGGCGGTGAAGAACGCCGGGGAAGCTGCCGGGGCCGTCGGCCGTGGCAGCAGGGAAGCCCTGGTGAACCTCGGCGGAGTCGCGTCGCAGAAGGCCAAGGAGACGGCCAGGACGGTGCAGGGCGGTGTTTCCACGGCCGCTCAGCAGACGGTCGGGAAGGCCGGCCTTGTCTGGACCCTCCTGAAGGCCAGGAAGATCGTGGCCGCCGGCGTCGGCGCGGGGACCGCGGCTGTGGTCCTCTCCTCCTACGCCGTGGGCCGGCGTGTCGGTCTGCGGCAGCGAGGCCCGCTTTCCCGTCTCAGCGGCGGTCGTCTCTGAGACGGGACGCCGCGAGGGCACCTGCTCACAGGCCCGTCGGAGCTTCTGCTCCGGCGGGCCTGTCGGCGTGCGGCCGTCCGGTCCCCCGGTGCGGAGGAAAGCACTGCCGGAACCTGATCACCGTGCCGAGCGTCGTTACAGACACGCCATGTGCACCACATCGTGTTCACGACGTGGGGTTCATGACGTGCAGTTCATGGCGTGGGGTTCACGACGTCGGGTTCATGCGGCGCGGCAACGGTTCCGGAGCGCGTGCGGGATCCCGGGACGGATACGGGTGGGGCTTGGTGGAGCGCACGGCGGACGGCAGCGCGGCGACGAGTACGACGAGTACGAAGGCCGCGGCGCCCGGCCGATGGCGTCGTCGGCTGTCCTGGCGGCAGCTCCCGGGGCGGCCGTGGGGCCAGGACGCGGACGGCCGGTCGGCCTGGGCCCGTGGCCGTGTACTCGCGTCGCTCGCCGTACTGACCGCCGCCCTGCTCGCCTTCCACTCGGTGGTGCCCAACACGGTGGGCCGCCTCGGCAGTCTGCTGGAGACCTTTCTGCCCTGGCTCGGCCTGGCCGTACCGCTGTTGCTGGTGCTCGCGTTGCTGCGCCGCTCGGCGACCGCGCTGGTGGCTTTGCTGCTGCCCGTGGCCGTATGGGGCCAGTCCTTCGGCGGACGGCTCCTGCCGCAGGACCGCGGCGCACACGACCTCACGGCGGTCCAGCACAACGTCAGTGACGTGAACACCGATCCCGCGGGTACGGCCGCGGCTCTGATCGAGGCCGCACCGGATCTCGTCGCCCTGGAAGAGCTGACGCCTGCCGCACTGCCGGCCTACGAGAAGGCCCTGGCACCGGACTACCCCCACCACGCGGTCGAGGGAACGGTCGGGCTGTGGTCGAGGCATCCCCTGTCGGACACGCGCCGGGTGGACATCAGGCCGGCGTCGTTCGAGGAGGGCTGGAGCCGCGGACTGCGGTCCACGGCGCGCACTCCGTGGGGCGACATCGCGGTGTACGTCGCCCATCTGCCCTCGGTCCGCCTCGGCCGGAGCGGTCTCGGTTCCGGTCCGCGGGACGAGAGCGCCCGGCTGCTGGGAGCGGCCCTCGCCGCCGAGAAACTGGACAGGGTGATCCTGCTCGGTGACCTCAACAGCACCCTGGACGACCGGGGTCTGGATCCGGTGACCTCACGGATGGACCGGACGGACTCGGCAAGGCAGGCCTTCGCCTTCAGCTGGCCCGCCTCCTTCCCTGTGTCGCGGATCGACCAGGTCCTGGCCCGCTCGGCCACCGTGTCGAACGTGCGGACCCTGCCCGCCACCGGCAGCGACCACCTCCCCGTCGCCGTCGACATCGGACTTGAGCACGACCCCGACGACTCACCACCGGCTCCCTGACGCCCCTCCCCCGCGCGACACCCCTCCCCCGCGCGCGTTCCTACGTCTGCTGCAGCGGCTGGTACGCCTCCGCGCCGACGCCGAACGTCCAGGCCACACCCTCGCGGGCCGTACGGGTCGTCGGCGGCACCCGCAGCCAGTAGGTGCGGCTCGTACCGTCCGGCTCCGGGGTGGAGTTGACGACCTCGACCATCACCACGTCCTCGTCACCGACGAGTTGGACCCGCCAGAGCACGCCCGTCTCGTCGCGGTGGACGGGAACCGCGCCGGACTCGTCCAGATAGCGGTCGTAGCCGTAGTGCTCCAGCATCACGCGGCGCAGTTCGGCGTTCTCCTCGCCGCGGATCCGCTCCGGTGTCAGTCTGGTCAGCTCGTCGAGGAAGTCGCGTGGCACGGGCATCCCGCGCCACGCGTACAGCTCGAACCCGTCCGCGTACCCCAGTGCCGGGCCGTCACCGCGGTCCAGGCGGCCGGCTTCGTCGCGGTGCAGCGTCACGGGGCGTTCACTGACGACCGCCACCTTCTCGTAGGGCCACCACCAGCCCGCGTGGCGCGCCACCGCGGCCAGACCGTCCAGAGGGCCCTCGTCCCCGGAGTCGAACGCGCACAGCCAGGCCGCGTCGTGCTGTCCCAGTGCCGCGTCCAGCAGAAGCAGGCGGACCTGTGTCTCCTCGCCCCGGTCGTCGGCGAGTTCGTCGACGACGCCCGCCCGCACCCGGTCGACCAGGGTGCGGGTCGACTCCCACAGGCCCGCTCCCGTGGCACGCCAGTGACCGCTCCATCTCTCCGGACCCAGCTTCGCGTGCAGCCTTGCCCGCTCGGCGGCCCAGGGGGCAGCCAGCACCGCGTCGCGGACGCTCGCCCCGAGGGTGTCCGGCTCCGGGGCGTCCGGACGGGCCGCCGCCATGAGCGTCCGTACCGCCTCACGAGGGGAGCGTGTCCAGACGATCCGCTCCGGTTCGGCCAGCCCTGCCCGCCGGTAGGCGAGTCGTACGCCCTCCTCGGCCGCCGCCCGGTCCCCCGGCCCCGTCGCCGCCGCCGTCGCCCGCCAACTGCCCTGCTCCATCAACGCCGTTCCTCTCCCCTGGCACCCTGTCGACGGGCGGCACCCTCGTGCCGCCCGGTCCTGCGTAGCGCTGTCCTGCGTCCCGCTGTTCCTGTGTCCCGCTGTTCCGGTGTCTCGCTCTCCGCGCGTCCGCCGTGTGTCGGGCGTCGGTCGTAAGTCGTCGTCAGTCGTCAGTCGTCAGTCGTCAGTCGTCAGTCGGCGACTATGCGCACCGAGCCCGGCACGTACTCCCGCTGCCGGATCACCCGGTACCAGCCTTTCGGGAGGGAGATCGCCGCGTGTTCCTCGTGGACGACGCGGGCGCCGTCGGGCACGTGCAGCAGCATCGGCCCGAACAGACCGGCCTCGCGGACCAGCCGCCCGGGACCGACCACCGCATGGGCGTGACCGGTGACTTCGCCGAGTGCCAGGACGAGCCTGCCGCGGCCGTCGCGTGGTTCGGACGGCGCGTCGGCCGCGTGCTCCGGCACCGCGCTCTCCGCCAGCGCCACGATCAGGACGTCACCTTGCCGGTACATGGGTCTCCTCCCGCTGCGGCACACCGTGTGCCATGGGAAGGACCGTAGGGGCGACCACTGACAATCGCCCTCGACCGCAGGTCACACAGCCTGTGCGGGACGGGAGGCGTCGCAGGAGGACCCCTGATCCACGCGATGTCAGTGGGACTTGGTAGAACTCCGGTACCTGGACGCGGTCGGCGCGCGCCGGGTTCAGGACCGACGACTGCCGATCCACCGACCTCAGCACCAAGGAGCAGGCGCGCATGACCATCGGTGACCACTTCCAGGAGTTCCACGGGCTGCCGGCCTTCACCTTCCCTGGCGTCGACGAGCCGAAGCCGGACGCGTCCTCGCTTCCGTCGCCCGAGTCCGTGGCCTGGCGCATCGCGGTGAATTCGTACGACTCCGACGAGCAGTGGGAGGAGGCCTTCGGCCGCTTCGTGGCGGCCGTCGACACCGAGCGGGTGCGGGCGATCGTGGTGGGCGCGTGGAGCGACGTGTACGACTCCGCCCCCGACGAGGTGGTCGAGGCGCTGGTGGCGGCCCGCGCACAACTGCCCTCGCTGCGCGCGCTGTTCGTCGGCGACATCGTGATGGAGGAGGCCGAGATCTCCTGGATCACGCAGGGCGACATGGGGCCGCTCCTCGAAGCCTTTCCCGGGCTGGAGGAGTTCGGGGTCCGCGGCGGCAACGGCCTGGTCTTCCCCGGCACCCGTCACGAGCGGCTGCGGAAGCTGACCGTCGAGAGCGGCGGGCTGCCCGTCGAAGTGGTGCGCGGCATCGCCGCGAGCGACCTGCCCGCCCTCGTCGAACTCGACCTGTGGCTGGGCACATCCGAGTACGGCGGGGACTGCGACATCGCCGACCTCGAACCGTTCTTCGCGGGCACCCGGCTGCCCGCCCTCAAGCGGCTCGCCCTGCACAACAGCGAGATCCAGGACGCCATCTGCTCCGCCCTCGCGTCCGCCCCCGTGGTGGCGCGCCTGGAGGAACTGGACGTCTCGATGGGCGTGCTCACCGACGACGGCGCGACGGCGCTGCTGACCGGCCAGCCGTTGACGCACCTGAAGAAGCTCGACCTCCACCACAACTACCTCAGCTCCGCCCTGAGCGCCCGGCTGCTGGAGACCCTCGAACCCGCGGGTGTGCTCGTCGACACCGACAAGGAGGACGCCGAGGACGACGAGGACGACGACGGCGAGGTCTGGCGTTTCGTCGCGGTGGGCGAGTAGCGCGCCGCGACGTCAGGACCAGGACCAGGGAGGGGGAACGGCATGGGCCGTAGGGGATCGGCGGACGCACCGCCGAAGTGGGTGGTCGTCGCCAACGGGGACAACCGCAGGGTGGGGCTGTTCACCGCTGCCGCCGAGGCCGCCGGTCACGGCACACCCCGGGTGGTCGAGTGGCTCGACGTCCTGCGCGCCGGCGGACACGCCTTCGCCGACGACGAGATCGTCCGTCTGGACTCCCCGGGTGAGCGCGCCGACGTGGACGCCCTGCTGCGGGGCGTGGACGATCCGACGCGGGTGGAGGGTTCCGCGCGGTGGTACGCGCGGTTCCTGGACTGCGTGGCGTCGCTGCGCGGTGGAGTACGGCTCGACGACCCGGCGGAGCTGGCCGTGCTGTTCGACAAGCGGCTGTGCCACGACCGGCTCGCGCGCGCGGACGTGCCGGTGCCGCCGTCTCCCACATCCGGTGCCGGCCTCGCGCCGGTCCGGGGGTGGTCGGACGTACGGGACTCGATGGCGGCGGCGGGCATGCGGCGCGCCTTCGTCAAGCTCGCCCACGGCTCGTCCGCCTCGGGTGTCCTCGCCGTCGAGACGACCGCTTCGGGCCGGATCCGTGCGACGACCTCGGTGGAGCGCGCCGAGGACGGTCGTCTGTACAACTCGCTGCGGGTGCGCCGCTACACGTCGGAGCCGGAGATCGCCGCGATCGTCGACACCCTGGCCCCCGACGGGCTGCATGTCGAACGGTGGCTGCCGAAGGCCTCTCTCGGCGGCCGGTCGGCCGATCTGCGCATCGTGGTGGTGGCCGGCCGGGCCACCCACGCCGTGGTCCGCACCAGCCGTTCGCCGCTGACCAATCTCCATCTCGGCGGGGCGCGGGGCGATCTGGCGGCCGTGCGCGCGCTGGCGGGTGACCGGTGGGCCACGGCCGTCGAGGTGAGCGAGCGCGCGGCCGCCTGCTTCCCGGGCACGCTGTGTGTCGGCGTCGATCTGCTGCCCGCCCTCGGCTGGCGCCGCTTCGCCGTCGGCGAGGTCAACGCCTTCGGCGACCTGCTCCCCCGCCTCACCGGCCTGCCGGGCAGCGGGGCGGAGGGCCAGGACACGTATGCCGCGCAGATCGCCGCGGCGGGCTCCTTCAGCCGCGGCCCGCTCCCCGCTCCCACCGCACCGACCGGGGAGCCCGGCCCGCCCGCTGCCCCGCACGACCTGCCAAGGACAGCCCATGCCCCAGCCTGACCCCGTACCGCCCTCGGGCGACCGCACCGACGCCCCGCCCGTCGCGTCCACCACCACACCGGACATGAACGAGGTCGTGGGCCGGGACGATCTGCTCCTCCTCACCCTGGACACGCTGCGGCACGACGTGGCGGTCGAGCTTGCGGCGGCCGGCCGGCTGCCCCACCTCACCGCCCATCTCCCGGGCGGCGTCTGGGAGAAGCGGCACGCGCCGGGGAACTTCACCTACGCCTCGCACCAGGCGATGTTCGCCGGTTTCCTCCCCACGCCCGCCGGGCCGGGACCGCATCCACGTCTGTTCGCGGCCCGGTTCGCGGGCAGCGAGACGACGGCGGACGGCACGTTCGTCTTCGAGACCCCGGACATCGTGTCCGCCCTGGCCGCGCGCGGCTACCGCACGGTGTGCATCGGCGGGGTCGGCTTCTTCAACAAGCAGGGCGCCCTGGGCGACGTACTGCCCGGCTACTTCCAGGAGAGCCACTGGGAGCCCGAGTTCTCCGTGGCCTCGCCGACCTCCTTCGAGGCGCAGGTGGCGCGGGCCGAGAAGACGGTCGCCGAACTGCCGCCGGATCAGAAGCTGTTCCTCTTCCTGAACGCCTCCGCGCTGCACCAGCCGAACTGGTTCCACCTTCCCGGCGCGACCCGGGAGGCGGGCGACAGCCGCGTCACCCACGCCGCGGCGCTGGAGTACATCGACCGTCATGTGGGGCGGCTGTTCAGCGCGATGAGTTCGCGCCGCCGCTGCTTCGCGATCGTCTGCTCCGACCACGGCACCGCCTACGGGGACGACGGCTACACCGGCCACCGCCTCGGCCACGAATCCGTGTGGACCGTGCCCTACGGCCACTTCTTCCTGGAGCCGCCCGCATGACCTCCACCTCCATGGGCACCTCCACGGACACCGCCCTCGCGCTGCCCCGCCCGTACCAGAGCTATACGTACGCCTATCCGCACAAGACCGCCTACCGGCCGCTCGTTCCCCGGCCCCGGCTCGCTGACCTGTGGGCCGGGGAGTCCCGGCAGGCGCTCTCGCTGTATCTGCACATCCCGTTCTGCGAGATCCGCTGCGGTTTCTGCAACCTCTTCACGCGCATCGGCGCGCCGGACGGGCTGACGGGCCGCTATCTGGACGCCGTGCGGCGCCAGGCCGCCGCCGTGCGCGAGGCTCTGGGCGACGAGGAGCCGCCGCGGTTCGCCAACGCGGCGTTCGGCGGCGGGACTCCGACCTATCTGGAGGCCGCCGAGCTGGAGCGGCTGTGCGACATCGCCGAGCGGGAGATGGGTGTGGACCTGCGGGCCGTCCCGCTGTCCGTGGAGGCTTCCCCGTCCACCGCCACCGCCGACCGGCTGGCCGTCCTGGCGGAACGGGGCACCACACGCCTGAGCCTCGGTGTGCAGAGCTTCGTCGAGGAGGAGTCCCGCGCGGCCGTACGCCCGCAGCGCAGAAGCGACGTCGAGGCGGCGCTGACGCGCATCCGCGAGGCCGCGATCCCCGTCCTGAACATCGACCTGATCTACGGTATCGACGGCCAGACGGCGGCCAGTTGGCGGTACTCGCTCGACGCGGCCCTGGCCTGGCGGCCCGAGGAGATCTACCTCTACCCCCTCTACATACGTCCGCTCACCGGTCTCGGCCGCCACACCGACCGCCTCACGGCCGACCGGCAGTGGGACGAGGAACGGCTGCGCCGCTACCGGGAGGGCCGCGACCATCTGCTCTCCCAGGGGTACGAGCAGGTGTCGATGCGGATGTTCCGGCGTGCGGACGCGCCGCCGCAGGGGCCGGACGACTACGCGTGCCAGACCGACGGCATGATCGGCCTGGGCTGCGGCGCGCGCTCGTACACCTCGCGGCTGCACTACTCCTTCGACTACGCGGTGTCGATGCGGGAGATCCGCGGCATCATCGACGACTACACCGCCACCGAGGACTTCTCGCACGCCCTGCACGGCAGGTGGGTCGACGAGGACGAGGCACGGCGGCGGCATCTGCTGCAGTCGGTGCTCCAGGCGGAGGGCCTGCCTGTCACGGACTACCGTCTGCGGTTCGGTACGGACCCGTACGACGACTTCCCGGCGGAGCTGGACACTCT
>NZ_JBHWZP010000195.1:0-17834 GCF_042728395.1 Streptomyces sp. NPDC060205 | reverse complement strand
GCTTCCCCGCGAGGAAGGGACCCGGCGTTCCGGTGCCGCGCGGCCCCCTTCGTAGGATCGGGGTATGCCTTCCCACGCCGAAGCCCCGCCGCTGCCGGACCCCCTGCGGGTACCGGTGGCCGACTCGCACACCCATCTCGACATGCAGTCCGGCACGGTCGAGGAGGGCCTCGCCAAGGCCGCGTCGGTCGGCGTGACGACGGTCGTGCAGGTGGGCTGCGATCTGAAGGGCTCGCGCTGGGCTGCCGAGACGGCCGCCGCCTACGACGCCGTCCACGCGACCGTCGCCCTCCACCCGAACGAGGCGCCGCGGATCGTGCACGGTGATCCCGACGGTTGGTCGCGGCAGGGTGCCCGCGTGGCCGGTGGCGAGGGCGCGCTGGACGAGGCGCTCGCCGAGATCGACCGGCTCGCCGCGCTTCCCCAGGTCAAGGGTGTCGGCGAGACCGGCCTCGACCACTTCCGCACCGGACCCGAGGGCATCGCCGCCCAGGAGAAGTCCTTCCGCGCGCACATCGAGATCGCCAAGCGGCACGGCAAGACCCTCGTCATCCACGACCGGGACGCCCACGCCGACGTGCTGCGGATCCTCAAGGAGGAGGGCGCGCCCGAGCGGACCGTCTTCCACTGCTACTCCGGGGACGCGGAGATGGCCGCGGTGTGCGCGCGCGCCGGCTACTACATGTCGTTCGCCGGGAACATGACCTTCAAGAACGCGCAGCCGCTGCGCGACGCCCTCGCCGTGGCACCGCTCGAACTCGTCCTCGTCGAGACCGACGCGCCCTTCCTGACCCCCGTCCCGTACCGCGGACGGCCCAACGCCCCCTATCTCATTCCGGTCACGGTCCGTGCCATGGCCGCCGTGCGGGGGCTCGACGAGGACGTGCTGGCGACGGCGCTCTCGGCGAACACGGCCCGCGCGTTCGATTACTGACCCATAACGGACAGCGGGCTCCCGGGGTCCGGCCCGGGACGCTTCGCGACACTGCGTGGTCGCGCTGCTTTGGAGAGTGACGGACGCTCCGCTAGGTTCTGTCCGCCCACCCGCCTCCCCGCGACCCGAAGGAGCCCCGCGGGCGTACCTCTCTCCACCGGTCTTCTGGAGCGTGCCGTCGTGAGCAGTCCGCAGTACGAGACGTATGGCCCGAGCGTGAACCCGACTCCGGCGCACGGGCACACCGGCCACGGCGGTCACGGCGATCCCGAGCCGTATGGCCACGGCCACGGCCAGGGCCACGGCCACGGACATCCGGACACGTATCGGCCCGCGTACGAGCACGAGCACGTGCCCGCCCCCGTGTACGGCAACAGGCACGGGCCCGTGTACGCGTACGAGCTTGAGCACGAGCCCGCGTACGGGCACGAGTACGGGCACGGATACGTGCACCCCGGCGAGGCCTGGTTCCCGGACGCGCCGACGCTTCCGCGGCAGGCGGTCCCTCTCGCCCCGACCGCCGAACTGACCACGGACCTGACCCCCGGCCCGGCCTCCGGACTCCTCGCCGGACCGGCCCGGCCCGGTGGCCGCGCCGAAGCCCGGCGGGCCGAGCGGCGCCGCAGGAGCGCGGAACGGCCCGACGTCCGCAAGCTGCTCCCGCAGGCGCTCGTCGTCGCCTTCCTCGCGGGCGGCACCTCCGCCTTCGTCGCCGACGACAAGGCGATCGAGCTGACCGTCGACGGCAAGCCCCGCACCCTGCACACCTTCGCCGACGACGTGGGCGAACTGCTCGCCGACGAAGGGGTCGAGGTGGGCGCCCACGACGTGGTGGCCCCCGCCCCCGGGGCCGCCCTGACCAGCGGGGCGGAGATCGCCGTGGAGTACGGGCGGCCCCTGCGGCTCACCCTGGACGGGCGGTCCAGCCACGTGTGGACGACCGCCCACACCGTGGACGAGGCACTGCGGGAACTCGGGGTGCGCGCGGAGGGCGCGTACGTGTCGGTGCCGCGCGCTCGGCAGATCGGGCGGGCGGGGCTCGCGCTCGACGTCCGCACCGAGCGGACCGTGACGGTCATGGCGGACGGACAGGCGCGGACGGTCCGCACGAACGCGGCGACCGTCCGCGAGACCGTGGCCGAGGCCGGGATCACGCTGCACGGCCAGGACACCACCTCCGTGCCGGGCGACAGCTTCCCGCGCGACGGGCAGACGGTGACGGTCATGCGGATCACCGGCACGAAGGAGGTCCGTGAGGAGCCGCTGCCCTTCGAGGTACGCCGGACCGATGATCCCGGGCTGTTCCGGGGCACCGAGGTCGTGGAGCAGGCGGGGCGGCCCGGGCTGCGGCGCGTCACGTACGCGCTGCGGACCGTCAACGGCGTCAAGCAGAAGCCGCGGCGGCTGCGGTCCGAGGTGGTGCGGGAGCCGCGGGCGCAGGTGGTGAAGGTGGGGACCAAGCCGCTTCCCACGTCCGTGCAGGGGGCCGACGGGCTGAACTGGCAGGGGCTCGCGCACTGTGAGTCCGGGGGGCGGCCGGGGGCGGTCGATCCGTCCGGGACGTACGGCGGGCTGTACCAGTTCGATACGCGGACCTGGCAGGCGCTGGGTGGGGCGGGGCGTCCGCAGGACGCTTCCGCGGCGGAGCAGACGTTTCGGGCGAAGAAGTTGTATGTGCGGCGGGGGGCTAGTCCCTGGCCGCACTGTGGTGGGCGTTTGTAGGGGTCGTCCCACCGGGGCTGCGCCCCTGGCCCCTTGGGGTTTTGTCTGCGGGTCCGGTGGGGGTTGGTCGCGCAGTTCCTCGCGCCCCTCGGGGCGGGGCTGCGCCCCTGGCCTCGTGGGGTTTTGTCTGCGGGTCCGGTGGGGGTTGGTCGCGCAGTTCCTCGCGCCCCTGAAGGACGGGGCTGCGCCCCTGTCCTTCAGCGCTCGGCTGAATGCGGCGCCGCGCCGCGTCTTTCTTCTTTCAGCCCGTCCGGCGATTGAGGACGAGCGCGTCAGCGCGACAGGGGGTGTGGGGGCGCAGCCCCCACGGACGGGAGCCGGCCGTGGTCACCCTTACCCTTGGGACGTGACCAGCCCCGCCTCCGACGCCCTTCTGGGTCCCGCCGACATCCGCGAACTCGCGGCAGCCCTCGGCGTGCGGCCCACCAAGCAGCGCGGTCAGAACTTCGTCATCGACGCCAACACCGTGCGGCGTATCGTCCGGACCGCCGGCGTCCGTCCCGAGGACGTGGTCGTCGAGGTCGGACCGGGCCTCGGGTCCCTGACCCTGGGACTCCTGGAGGCGGCCGACAGGGTCGTCGCCGTCGAGATCGACGACGCCCTCGCGGGCGCGCTGCCCGCCACGATCGCCGCCCGGATGCCGGAGCGCGCCGAGCGGTTCTCGCTCGTCCACGAGGACGCCATGCAGGTGTCCGAGCTGCCGGGCCCCGCCCCGACGGCCCTGGTCGCGAACCTCCCGTACAACGTCGCCGTGCCCGTGCTGCTGCACATGCTCGACACCTTCCCCAGCATCGAGCGCACGCTCGTGATGGTGCAGGCGGAGGTCGCCGACCGGCTGGCCGCGCCGCCCGGCTCGAAGGTCTACGGAGTGCCCTCCGTGAAGGCGAACTGGCACGCCGAGGTCAAACGGGCCGGATCGATCGGCCGCAACGTCTTCTGGCCCGCCCCGAACGTCGACAGCGGCCTCGTCTCGCTGGTCCGCCGTGCCGAGCCGGTGCAGACGACCGCCTCCCAGCGCGAGGTCTTCGCCGTCGTGGACGCCGCCTTCGCCCAGCGGCGCAAGACGCTGCGGGCCGCGCTGGCCGGCTGGGCCGGTTCGGCGCCGGCCGCCGAGGCCGCGCTGGTCGCCGCGGGCGTCTCGCCGCAGGCACGCGGCGAGTCCCTGACGGTGGAGGAGTTCGCACGGATCGCGGAGAACAAGGAGAACAAGCAGTGAGCGGGTCGGACGGCGTGACGGTGCGCGGGACGGGAAGCGTGACCGTACGGGTTCCCGCCAAGGTCAATGTGCAGCTGGCCGTGGGTGGCGCCCGGGCCGACGGGTTCCACGACCTCGCCAACGTGTTCCTCGCCGTCGGGCTGTACGACGAGGTGACGGTGACCCCCGCCGACACCCTCCGGATCACCTGCGAGGGGCCCGACGCGGCCCAGGTGCCCCTGGACCGTACGAACCTGGCGGCGCGGGCGGCGGAGAAACTGGCCGCGCGGTACGGGCTCCGGGCCGATGTGCACATCCACATCGCGAAGGACATCCCGGTCGCCGGCGGCATGGCGGGCGGTTCCGCCGACGGCGCGGGCGCGCTCGTCGCCTGCGACGCCCTCTGGGGTACGGGGGCCTCGCGGGAGGAGCTGCTGGAGATCTGCGCCGAGCTGGGCAGCGACGTGCCGTTCAGCCTGGTCGGCGGGGCCGCGCTCGGGACCGGGCGCGGGGAGAAGCTGCGGGTCCTGCCGGTCGGCGGGAGCTTCCACTGGGTGTTCGCCGTCGCCGACGGAGGGCTGTCGACGCCGGCGGTGTACGGCGAGTTCGACCGGCTCAACGACGGGGCCGTGGTGCCTGAACCGGTCGCCTCCGGGGTGCTGCTCGACGCGCTGGCCTCGGGGGACGTCCCGGCGCTGGCCGGGGCCCTGTCCAACGACCTGCAGCGTGCCGCGCTGTCCTTGCGGCCGTCGCTGGCCTCGACGCTGGCCGTCGGGGCCGAGGGTGGGGCGCTGGCCGCGATCGTGTCCGGGTCCGGGCCCACGACGGCGTTTCTTGTCGCCGACGCGGAGGGTGGGGCGAAGGTTGTTGACGCGCTGGTCGCGGCGGGGGTTTGTCGCGCTGCGCGCGTGGCTGTGGGGCCGGTGCGGGGGGCTGTTCTGGTGTGACCTGCACGGTCGGGTGTCGGGTGTCGGGTGCGGGTCTGTGGGGGCGGCCCCAAAAGATTGCGCAGTTCCCCGCGCCCCTAAGGCAAAAAGACTGCGCCGTTCCCCGCGCCCCTTAAAGGCACAAAGATTGCGCCGTTCCCCGCGCCCCTTGGGGCTGTGCCCCTAAAAGCGACAAGACTGCGCCGTTCCCCGCGGCCCCGTGGGGGCGCCCGGAAGGATCATCCTTGTGGGCGACTACCCTGGAAGGTCGATCGATCCCCCTTGTCAGGAGTGCGATGGCCGTCAATCTGGTCAATGTCGAGGCAGTCAGCAAGGTGTACGGAACCCGTGCGCTGCTCGACGGAGTCTCCCTCGGCGTGTCCGAAGGGGACCGGATCGGGGTGGTCGGCCGTAACGGTGATGGCAAGACCACGCTGATCCGCATGCTCGCGAAGCTGGAGGAGGCCGACTCCGGGCGCGTGACGCACTCGGGCGGTCTGCATGTCGGCGTGCTCACCCAGCACGACTCCCTGGACCCCGCGGCCACCGTGCGGCACGAGGTCATCCGGGACATGGCCGACCACGAGTGGGCGGGCAACGCCAAGATCAGGGACGTACTGACGGGCCTGTTCGGCGGGCTCGACCTGCCCGGCTTCCCGCAGGGCCTCGACACCGTGATCGGACCGCTGTCCGGCGGTGAGCGGCGGCGCATCGCGCTGGCCAAGCTACTCATCGACGAGCAGGACCTGATCATCCTCGACGAGCCCACCAACCACCTCGACGTGGAAGGCATCGCCTGGCTGGCGGGGCATCTGCGCGAGCGCCGGTCCGCGCTCGTCTGCGTCACCCACGACCGGTGGTTCCTGGACCAGGTCTGCACCCGTATGTGGGACGTGCAGAAGGGCGCCGTCTACGACTACGAGGGCGGCTACACCGACTACGTCTTCGCGCGCGCCGAGCGGGAGCGCATCGCCGCCACCGAGGAGGTCAAGCGGCAGAACCTGGTCCGCAAGGAGCTGGCCTGGCTGCGCCGGGGCGCCCCGGCCCGTACGTCCAAGCCGCGCTTCCGCGTCGAGGCCGCCAACGAGCTGATCGCGGACGTGCCGCCGCCCCGCGACAGCAGCGAGCTGATGAAGTTCGCCTCGTCCCGGCTCGGCAAGACGGTCTTCGAGCTGAAGGACGTCACCGTGCAGGCCGGGCCCAAGGTGCTCCTCAAGCATCTGACCTGGCAGCTCGGTCCGGGCGACCGGATCGGTCTGGTCGGCGTGAACGGCGCGGGCAAGACCTCCCTCCTGCGCGCCATGGCGGAGGCCGCCCGCTCCGACGGCGAGACGCAGCCCGCCGCGGGCCGGGTCGTCACCGGCCGGACCGTCAAGCTCGCCTACCTCTCCCAGGAGGTCGGCGAACTCGACCCGAACCTGCGGGTGCTGCAGGCCGTCCAGGCGGTCCGCGACCGCGTCGACCTCGGCAAGGGCCGTGAGATGACCGCGGGCCAGCTCTGCGAGACCTTCGGGTTCAACAAGGAGAAGCAGTGGACGCCCGTCGGCGACCTCAGCGGCGGTGAGCGCCGCCGGCTGCAGATCCTGCGGCTGCTGATGGACGAGCCGAACGTCCTCTTCCTCGACGAGCCGACGAACGACCTCGACATCGAGACCCTCACCCAGCTGGAGGACCTCCTCGACGGCTGGCCGGGCTCCCTGATCGTGATCTCCCACGACCGGTTCTTCATCGAGCGCACGACGGACCGGGTGTTCGCGCTCCTCGGCGACGCGACCCTGCGGATGCTGCCGCGCGGTATCGACGAGTACCTGGAGCGGCGTCACAAGATGGAGGAGGCCGCCGCGGCCTCGGCCCCGGCCGCGGACAAGGGGGCTTCGCCCACCGCGGTATCGGCCAAGGAGGACCGCGCCGCGAAGAAGGAACTCCAGAGGATCGAGCGGCAGCTGGACAAGATCTCCGAGAAGGAGAGCAAGCTGCACACGCAAATCGCTGATAACGCCACGGACTTCGGGAAAGTGGCGAAACTGGACAGCGAGCTGCGTGAACTGGCCACCGAGCGCGAGGAGTTGGAAATGCGCTGGCTGGAGCTCGCCGACGACGCGTGAAGAGCGCGTGAACAAGCGTAACGAGGGCATCACGGGCCGGTTCTCCCTTGGAAACAGGGCAGAACCGGCCCGGTGTTCGAGCGCTCCAGGGTGATAGAAAGAGCCGTCTGAGAACACTCTCAGGCCCTATGACAACCACTGTGAGTGCATCGCCTGCTGCGGTGCGTACTGCAGGGCATGGCTAAAAATCAGTGAAGAGGGGGAACGCGCTGATGACTCAGCCGCCTGAAAAGCCGTCGCAGCAGGGCGGGTTCGGAGCGCCGCAGGATCCGCCGCCGCAGGGCGGCTTCGGACCTCCGCAGGACCCGCGGGGCGCCACACCGCCACCGCCCGCCCAGCCGCCGGCGGCCCCGCCGCCCCCGCAGGGCGCACCGCAGACCCCGCCGCCTCCGCAGGGCGCGCCGGGCACCCCGCCGCCCGCACCCGGTTACGGCTACCCGCAGCAGCCCGGCCCGTACGGGCAGCCCCAGCAGCCCGGCCCGTACGGCTATCCGCAGCAGCCGGGCCCGTACGGCCAGCCCGGTCCCTACGGACAGCCGCAGCAGCCGGGGCCCTACGGCCAGCAGCAGCCCGGATACGGCTACCCGACGCAGCCGCAGTTCCCGGGCGGGCCCGGCACCCCGCCCGGCGGTGGCTCGCGCAGCCCCTTCAAGGGGAAGCCCGCCGTGATCATCGGGGCCGCGCTGGCCGCGGTGCTCGTCATCGGAGGCACCGTGCTGGTCGTCGCCGGCGGTGACGACGACGGCGGCAAGAAGAAGCCCGTCGCCGACAAGAGCCAGGACGCCAAGCCCTCCGGGTCCGACGCGCCCATCAACCCCGGTGACGGCGAGGGCGACGGCAACGCCGGCTCCGAGGACCTCAACGAGGGCCGCCAGGCCGGTGAGTCGAAGGTGCTCTGGTACAAGGAGGCGCCCGACGCGCCCGGTGCCGGCGCCGACGCCCCCGGTATGTGGATCACGGACGAGGTCGCCGTGAAGGCCGCGTACAAGCAGCTCTTCGCCTACGACGTCGCCGACGGCAAGGTCAGCTGGCCCGCGATCACGTTCCCGCAGGCGATCTGTGCCGCGTCCGCCCAGAAGACGTCCGACGACAAGGTCTTCGTGGCGTACAAGGAGGGCACCAAGTCCTCCGCCGAGTGCAATCAGGTCGTGGAGATCGACCTCGCCACCGGCAAGAAGGGGTGGACGCAGAAGATCCCGAAGGGTGACCTGTTCGACAGCTCCCTGAGCCTCAGCCTGAACATCTCCGGGGACACGCTGCTGGTCGGCCGTTCCATGTCCGGCGTCGGCTACGACACCGGCAGCGGCAAGAAGCTCTTCGACAAGAAGAAGTACGACAACGCCTGCTTCCCGTCGGCGTTCGCGGGCGGCGCCAAGCTGCTCTCCGTCGCCTCCTGCGGCGCGGGCGGCGACGACGAGCACGACGAGGTGCAGGAGCTCGACCCGGCGACCGGCAAGGCCAAGTGGACCAAGAAGATCCCCAAGGGCTGGCGTGTGGAGCGCGCGTACTCCGTCGACCCCGTGGTCCTCTACCTCACCAACGCGGATAAGAAGCAGTGGAACGTCACCACGCTGAAGAACGACGGCACGGCCCGTTCGCAGGTCGACGTCGACGAGTCGTTCGCGCCGGAGTGCGGCTGGGCGATCCTCTCGCGTGACCTCCAGGGCTGCGAGGGTGTGGCGGCCGACGCCAACACCCTCTATCTGCCGACCGAGGCGAAGAGCGGCGCCAACGAGATCGTCGCGATCAGCCTGGAGAGCGGCAAAGAGAAGTGGCGGGTCAAGTCGCCGGTGGACGATTCGATGGTGCCCCTGAAGATGGACGGCACGGACCTCGTCGCGTACGTGGGGCCCTCGTACGACGCGGGCGGCCGGATCGTCTCGATCCCGACCGGCGGCGGTGCGCACACCCCGAAGACGCTGCTGCAGAACCCGCAGGGCGCGGCGGACGTGGAGAACGGTTTCTTCTCCAAGGCCGTCGACTGGGTGGACGGGCGCTTCTACCTTTCCACCACCCGGCTGACCGGCAACGACGAGTCGAAGGAGAAGCTGATGCTGGCCTACGGCAAGTGACCTGGCCGGTTCCCGCTTCCGCCCTTCGCGCCCGCCGCACGCACGCCGGTCCCACCCGCGTCCCGCGCGTCTTTCGCGCCTCGCTCGTCCCTTCCGTCCCCTTCGCACCCGAGGTACACACGTCATGAGCCAGCCGCCGCCCCCGCCGCCGAACCAGCCGCCCCAGGGTGGCGGTTTCGGCGCCCCGCAGGACCCGCCCCCGGGCGGGTTCGGTCCGCCCACGCCGCCCGCCGGGCCCTCGCAGCAGCCGCAGCCGGGTTACGGCTACCCGCAGGCGCCGCCGCCCCAGGCACCCCAGACCCCTCCGCCCACGCCGCCCCCGGCCGCGCCGCCCGCCGCACCGCAGGGCCCGCCGCAGCAGCCGTACGGCTACCCGCAGGGACCCGCGCAGCCGCCGACCGTGCCCGGTTACGGCTACCCGGGCCAGCAGCCGCCGCAGGGGTACGGCTACCCGGGCCAGCAGCCGCCGCAGGGGTACGGCTACCCGGGGCAGCAGCCCCAGTACGGCTATCCGCAGCCCCACACCATGCCGATGCAGCCGCAGGCCCCCAAGGGCGGCAAGAAGTTCGGCGCCCAGGCGGCGATCATCGTCGCGGCCGTGGTGGCGATCGGACTGATCGTCGGCGGCGGTGTCTGGTACGCGAGTTCGTCCGGCAAGGACGACAAGGACACCTCCGCCGGACCCGGCGGCACCGAGGGCAAGGGCGGCGACAACGGCGGCGACGGCACCGGTGGCGGCGGTGGCGGCGGCTCGGAGAAGGTGCCGTCCAGCACCAGCGCGAAGGTCCTCTTCCAGCTGCCCGCGCCCGAGGTCCCCAAGAAGGAGGTCTGGAGCGTGGAGGGCTCCTGGCTGACGGACAAGGTGTACGCCAAGGCGGGCGTGCGCAAGGTCGTCGGCCACGACCCGGACACCGGCAAGGAGACCTGGACCCTGCCCCTGACCGGTCTGACCTGCGCGGGCTCGCCCGAGGTGACCAAGGACGGCGTCGCCGTGGTGGTCGCGGAGGACGCCCCGCGCACCAAGGCCGACCCGTACCCCTCGTGCACCGAGGTCACGGCCTTCGACGTGAACACCGGCAAAGCACTCTGGACGAAGTCCGTGGCCCCGGGCGGCGGTGAGAAGGCCGCCTTCAAGGAGGCCAGCATCTCCGGCACCACGGTCGCGGTGGGCTCCGGCCTCGACGGCGGCGCCGCCTTCGACATCACCGACGGCAAGGTCCTGTGGCAGCCGAAGGTCAGCTCGTGCGAGGACGTCGGCTACGCGGGCGGCGAGCAACTGGTCGCGGTCCGCAAGTGCGGCGACTACGGCAACGAGAAGTACGAGGTCCAGCGGCTCGACCCGAAGACGGGCACCGTCAAGTGGAGCTACAAGCTCCCCTCGGGCATCGACAACGCCAAGGTCATCTCCACCAAGCCGGTCGTCTTCGGCGTGGACTCCGGTGAGATCACCGCGTCCGGCGCGACCGACATCTTCTCGCTGGACGACAGCGGCAAGCTGCGTACGAAGATCACGCTGGAGGACGGCAAGTACGAGCACGACTGCGGTGTGAACAAGGTCCACAACTGCAAGGCGATCGCGGTCGGCAACGACAAGCTGTACGTGCCGACCAAGCAGCACGAGGGCAACGAGAAGTACAGCCGGGTCAACGAGATCGTGTCCTTCTCGCTGGCCACCGGCAAGTCCACGAGCGACCGGGCCGACGCCGGTGACGGCTACGAGATCTGGCCGGTCCGGATGGACGGCACCGACATCATCGCGTACAAGAACGGCCCCTACGACAAGGGTTCCCAGGTCGTCTCCATCGACGGTTCGTCCTTCAAGGAGACCAAGCTCCTGGAGACCCCTGCCACCGACCAGGTCCGCAGCGCGATCAGCGGGATGGTGCCCAAGTCGTCGGAGATGCTGTACACGGCCGGCCGGCTCTTCATGGCCGAGGACCTGGTCAGCGCGCCGTACTCCAAGGACGAGAAGGACTACACGGCGATCGGGTTCGGCGCCGAGTAGCCCACGCGGCGTCCCCCTCGCGGTCCGTGGAACGCCCCTGTCGCCCGCTTCCGGGCGGCGGGGGCGTTGCGCTGTGCTGCCGAAAGGGCCGCGGGACGGCCGGGAAATGGTCCAAGGGCGATACAGGGCGGTCAAACAGTGATCCGGGTCAGGCTTGTTCGCTGCGGAGTGTGGCAAGTTGCCCCTCCGTACTCGACGGAGACCCATGATCAAAGGAGACTTCCGGGTGTATACCCGTGTGTTGGTGCGGGGAGGTTGTCTCCCGCGTGCCGTTCCACGAATGAGATGAATCCTGACATCACGGGGCACTTCCCTTCACTGGGGGAAGCGCAACGTCGAACAAGCGTGTAGCTTCCGGGGGATGGAGAGCCGGGGGGCTCCTATCCATGGGGTACCAGTAGGGATCCTGGGGGGACTGGGGGGTTGGGCTCGATGGGAGTGCGGCTCATGGTGGTCGACGACCACCGACTGCTCGCCGAGGCGCTCGCCTCGGCCTTGAAACTGCGCGGGCACCGCGTGCTGGCCGCGGCCGCGCCCGCCGCCGGAGCGGCGGAGCTGGTGATCACCAGGGCGCCGGAGGTGTGCCTGATCGGCACGGCCACGCCCGCCGAACCGGGCATCTTCGACCCGGTGGTGAAGATCAAGCGGGAGCGGCCGCAGGTCGCGGTGCTGGTCCTCGGGCCGGTGCCCAACCCGCGCGGCATCGCCGCCGCGTTCGCCGCCGGTGCCTCCGGTTACGTACGGCACGACGAGCGCATAGAGGGTGTCGAGCGCGCCATCATGAAGGCACGCGCGGGGGAGGCGGCGGTGGCGCCGCAGCTCCTCCAGGGCGCCTTCAGCGAGCTGCTCAACCCGGCCGCGCAGCCCGACGACGAGGGGCAGCGGCTGCTCCAGATGCTGACGCCCCGCGAGGTGGAGGTGCTGGTGCGGGTGGCCGACGGCGAGGACACCCGGCTCATCGCGGCCGGCATGGGCATAGCGCCGAGCACCGCCCGCACGCACGTCCAGCGGGTCCTGATGAAGCTGGGCGTGGGCTCCCGCCTGGAGGCCGCCGCCCTGGCGGCCCGCACGGGCCTGCTGGACCGCGCGGGCCCACTGACCCACCACTCACCGGCGGGCCGGACCCCGGAACTCTGAGCCCCAGGCGGGGCCGTTCCCCGCAAGGGGCGCGGGGAACGGCGCGCCCAGCCCCCACCGGCCCGCAGCCAGCGAGCGCTTTTAGGGGCGCGGGGAACGGCGCGACCAGCCCCCACCGGCCCGCAGTGAACGAACCCCCGGAGGGGGGTGGCTCGGGTCCGTCGCCCGTCACACCCGCGGGGGCGACCCCGCAGAGGACTCGTCCGGCACAGGCGCAGCCGAAGGCCGCAGCCACAGCCAGGCCAGGAAGAACAGGCCCAGGGCCAGCATGCCCAGGCCCGTCCAGAGGTTGATGTTCACCCCCTCCGCCTTGTCGATGTCGGCGTCGGACGCGGTGATCCCGGCGATCGTCACGATGATCCCGTAGACCACGAAGAGGCCGCCGATGATGCGGCGGATGTCGAAGAGCCGGGCCGCGGTGGCCGACTTCCCCTGCAGTTCGGTGACTTCGCGCTGGAGGTCACGCTCGGAGTGCTCGCTCATGGGCTGTCGGTCCTTCGGTGATCAGAACGAGAACGGGATGTAGCAGACGGCGGCCAGCACGACGGCGCCCCAGCCGAGCAGCGCCGGCCTCCGGTACCAGGCGTCGTCGCCCGAGCCCGCCGGCTCCTCCATGCCGGGGGACCTGGTGCCGTACACCAGCCCCCGCAGTTCTGCCTCCGGCTTCGGCGCGGTGAACAGGGAGACGGCGAACATCACGACCGCGCCCGCCACGAACCCGGCGATGGCGGAGACGAAGTTGGCGCCCTGGTCGGAGGGGATGCTGATGATGTCCTGCTTGTAGAGGACGAAGTAGTTGACCATCGCGGCCGTGGTGCCCGCGAGCAGCCCCCAGAAGCCGGACTTCATGGACGCGCGCTTCCAGAACATGCCGACGATGAAGACGACGAACATCGGCACGTTGAAGAAGGAGAACAGCGTCTGGAGGTAGCTCATGATGTTCGAGAAGGACGAGGCGAGGAACGCCGTGCCGATCGACGCCAGCACCCCGGCCACCGTGATGAGACGGCCGAAGCGCACGTAGTACGCGTCCTCCTCGTCCCGTCTCACGTACGTGCCCCAGATGTCGTTCGTGAAGACGGTGTTGAAGGACGAGATGTTGGCCGCCATGCCCGCCATGAACGCCGCCAGCAGACCCGTCACCGCGATACCGAGGACGCCGTTCGGGAGCAGGTCCTCCATCAGGTACGGGATCGCGTCGTTGTACTGGAGATCGGAGCCGGAGGTACCGATCTTCGGTACGAGCACGGCCGCGACCAGCCCCGGGATCATCACCAGGAACACGATGAAGATCTTCGGGAACGCGGCGATGAGCGGGGTGCGCTGCGCCGCGGAGAGGTTCTTCGCGGACAGGGCGCGCTGCACCTCGGCGAAGTTGGTCGTCCAGTAGCCGAAGGACAGCACGAAGCCGAGGCCGAGCACGATGGTCAGCCAGTTCGCGCCGAGCGGGTTGTCGCTGCCGATGCCGGTGCCGCCCCACGCGGTGGTGAAGTCGCTGCCGTGGCTCGCCGTCAGGGAGTCGGTCAGACCGTCCCAGCCGCCGACCTTCTTCAGGCCGAGCACCGTGAGCGGGATGAGCGCGGCGAGGATGACGAAGAACTGCAGCACCTCGTTGTAGATCGCCGACGACAGACCGCCGAGGGTGATGTACGCGAGCACGAAGGCGCCCGCGACGACGATCGACACCCACTCCGGCCAGCCGAGCAGCGCCTCGACGACGATGGCGAGCGCGTAGAGGTTCACGCCCGCGATGAGGACCGCGGCGAACGCGAACAGCACGGAGCTGAGCAGATGCGCGCCCCGGTCGAAGCGCAGCAGCAGGAACTCGGGGACGGACCTGACCTTGGAGCCGTAGTAGAAGGGCATCATCACCAGGCCCAGGAAGACCATGGCGGGGATGGCACCGATCCAGTACCAGTGCACGGTGTAGACGCCGTACTGGGCGCTGTTGGCGGCCATCCCCAGGATCTCGGTCGCGCCGAGGTTGGCCGCGACGAAGGCCAGGCCGGTCACCCAGGCGGGCAGTGAGCGCCCGGAGAGGAAGAAGTCGAGGCTGGTCTTCACCGAGCGGCGGGCGGCGAAGCCGATGCCGAGCACGACGGCGAAGTAGATCGCCAGGATCGTGTAGTCGAGCCAGTTGGTCGGGAGCCGCAGCTCCGCGGCCAGGCAGGCAGCCAGGTAGGTGGGGGTCTGCATCCTGCTCTCACTTCAGCTTGGTGTTCTTTGTTCGGTTGTGATGCTGACGCGCGTGGTGATTTGTGGTTTGATGTGTTTGATTCTGTTTATTGGTTTGATCGGGTTAGGGATGGGGAGTCCGGCGTGAAGAAGACCTCGACCCGGCTGGCCGACGGTCGTGAGCTCATCTACTACGACTCGCGCGACGACACCGTGCGCGACGCGGTGGACCGGCGCCCGCTCGACCGGACGGTCACCACTTCGGAGGTACGGCGCGACCCGCTGCTCGGTGACGCGGTGGCCATCGCCTCGCACCGCCAGGGCCGCATCTACCACCCGCCGGCCGACGAGTGCCCGCTGTGCCCGTCCGAGGGCGACCGGCTCAGCGAGATCCCGGACTCGTCGTACGACGTCGCGGTGTTCGAGAACCGCTTCCCGTCGCTGGCCGGGGACTCCGGGCGGTGCGAGGTCGTCTGCTTCACCTCGAACCACGACGCGTCCTTCGCCGATCTGACCGACGAGCAGGCGGCCCTGGTCCTGGAGGCGTGGACCGACCGCACGGCGGAGCTGTCGCATCTGCCCGCCGTGGAGCAGGTGTTCTGCTTCGAGAACCGCGGCGCCGAGATCGGCGTCACGCTCGGACACCCGCACGGGCAGATCTACGCGTACCCCTTCACGACCCCCCGCACGGCCCTGATGCTGCGCTCGCTCGCGGCGCACAAGGAGGCGACCGGCGGGGAGAACCTCTTCGACGCCGTGCTGGAGCGGGAGCTCGCCGGCGAGCGGGTCGTCCTGGAGACCGAGCACTGGGTGGCCTTCGTGCCGTTCTCGGCGCACTGGCCCTACGAGGTGCACCTGTATCCGCGCCGCCGCGTGCCCGACCTGCTGGGCCTGGACGAGGACGCGCGCACAGAGTTCCCCCAGGTCTATCTGGAACTGTTGAGGCGCTTCGACCGGATCTTCGGCGAAGGTGAGCCTCCGACGCCGTACATCTCGGCCTGGCACCAGGCGCCGTTCGGCACGCTGGAGGAGTTCGACGGCGTGGTGCGTGAGGACTTCGCGCTCCACCTTGAGCTTTTCACCATCCGCCGCACTTCCGGCAAGCTGAAGTTCCTCGCGGGTTCCGAGTCCGGCATGAACGTGTTCATCAACGACGTGCCGCCGGAGACCGCGGCCCAGCGACTGCGAGAGGTAGCGAGTTCATGAGTGGGAAGTACCTGGTCACCGGCGGTGCGGGCTATGTGGGAAGCGTGGTCGCGCAGCACCTGCTGGAGGCGGGCCACGAGGTGACCGTCCTCGACAACCTCTCCACCGGCTTCCGCGCGGGCGTCCCGGCCGGCGCCGCCTTCATCGAGGGCGACATCCGCGACGCCGCGAAGTGGCTGGACCCCTCGTACGACGCCGTGCTGCACTTCGCCGCGTTCTCGCAGGTCGGCGAGTCGGTCGTGAAGCCCGAGAAGTACTGGGACAACAACGTCGGCGGCACGATGGCCCTGCTCGGCGCGATGCGCGAGAAGGGCGTGCGCACACTGGTCTTCTCCTCCACGGCGGCGACGTACGGCGAACCGGAGACCACCCCGATCACCGAGTCCGCGCCGACGCTCCCCACCAACCCCTACGGCGCCTCCAAGCTCGCCGTCGACCACATGATCACGGGCGAGGCGGCCGCGCACGGACTGGCCGCCGTCTCGCTGCGCTACTTCAACGTGGCGGGCGCGTACGGCAGCAGCGGTGAGCGGCACGACCCCGAGTCGCACCTCATCCCGCTCGTCCTCCAGGTCGCCCAGGGCCGCCGCGACGCCATCTCCGTCTACGGCGACGACTACCCGACGCCCGACGGCACCTGCGTCCGCGACTACATCCACGTCGCCGACCTCGCCGAGGCCCACCTGCTGGCGGTCGCCGCCGCACAGCCGGGCGAGCACCTGATCTGCAACCTCGGCAACGGCAACGGCTTCTCGGTCCGCGAGGTCATCGAGACCGTCCGCAAGGTGACCGGACACCCGATCCCCGAGGTCGCGGCCCCCCGCCGGGCCGGCGACCCGGCGGTCCTCGTCGCCTCGGCCGCCACGGCCCGCGACCGGCTCGGCTGGAACCCGTCCCGCGCGGATCTCGCGGGAATCGTCGCGGACGCGTGGGAGTTCGCGCAGAACAACGCGAAGGCGGAGGGGCACTAGTGGGGACGCAGGAAGCGGTTCAGCAGGTCCGCGGCGGTTTCGAGACGCTGTACGGGACGCCTCCCGAGGGGATCTGGGCGGCACCCGGTCGGGTCAACCTGATCGGTGAGTACACCGACTTCAACGAGGGCTTCGTCATGCCCCTCGCACTGCCGCACACCGCGGTGGCCGCGGTCTCGCGCCGCGACGACGGAGTGCTGCGCATCCACTCGGCCGACATCGAGGGCCCGGTCGTCGAACTGCACGTCGACGGCCTCGCCCCGCTGACGAACACCAGCTGGGCGGCGTACCCCGCCGGGGTCGTGTGGGTCCTGCGCGAGGCAGGGCACGCCGTCACCGGCGCGGACATCCACCTCGCCTCGACGGTCCCGACGGGCGCGGGCCTGTCCTCCTCGGCGGCGCTTGAGGTGGTCATTGCCCTGGCCCTGAACGACCTGTACGAACTCGGCCTCACCGGGCCCGAGCTGGCCCGCGTCGCCCAGCGCGCCGAGAACGACTTCGTGGGCGTGCCCTGCGGGGTCATGGACCAGACGGCGTCCGCCTGCTGCACGCAGGGCAACGCCCTCCACCTCGACTGCCGCGACCTGTCGATCCGCCAGGTCCCCTTCGACCTCCCGGCCCACGGGCTCCAGCTCCTCGTCGTCGACAGCCGCGTCAAGCACGCGTTGGGCGACGGGGCGTACGCGGAGCGGCGGGAGGGCTGCGAGGAGGGTGCGCGGCAGTTGGGCGTGCCGTTCCTGCGGGACCTCGCGTACGAGGACCTCGACGCGGCGCTCGCCCGGCTCTCGGACGAGCGGGTGCGGCGGTACGTGCGTCACGTCGTCTCGGACGACCACCGGGTGGAGGAGGTCATCGCGCTCCTCGACGCGGGGGACATCCGGGGCATCGGGCCCGTCCTGACGGCCGGTCACGCGTCGCTGCGCGACGACCTCCGCATCTCCTGCCCGGAGCTGGACCTCGCCGTCGCGACGGCGAACCAGGCCGGGGCGCTGGGGGCGCGGATGACGGGCGGCGGCTTCGGCGGCTCGGCCGTCGTCCTGGTCGAGGCGGCGGACGCGGACACGGTCACGAAGGCGGTGGAGGAGGCGTTCGCTGCGGCCGGGTACACGGCGCCGCGGGTGTTTCCGGCGGTGCCGTCGGAGGGGGCGCGGCGGGTGGGCTGACGGGGTTTGTTCCGCCCCCGCCGCCCCTACCCTTCCCGTCCCTGCATGGGGGCTGCGCCCCCTCGCCCCCGTTGTCCTCAAACGCCGGACGGGCTGAAAGATATCCGTCGGTCCGGCAACACTTCAGCCCCTCCGGCGTTTGAGGAGCGGGGGTTCGGGGGCTGGCCCCCGAGTCGTTGTCGGGAACGGGTAGGGGCGGCGGGGGCGAGGAAACCCCCCCGCG
>NZ_JBHWZP010000194.1:0-18038 GCF_042728395.1 Streptomyces sp. NPDC060205 | reverse complement strand
CGTACGGCTCCCGCTGGCAACGCCCACCCCCGTGGAAACACAGGGCAGTGCGCACGGGAGGCTGCGAACGGACACACCGGCACGGCCCCGCCCCCACCACGGCCACGCCCCGCAACAGACACCCGTCAGAACAAAGCGCTGTACGCATTCAACGCAGGCTGCCCACCCAGATGCGCGTACAGCACCACGGACTCCGGCCCGATCTCCCCGCGCGCCACCAGATCCACCATCCCCGCCATGGACTTCCCCTCGTACACGGGATCGGTGACCATGCCCTCGGTCCGGGCGGCAAGCCGCATGGCCTCCAACGTCACGTCATCGGGAATCCCATAGGTCCCCCCGTGATACCGCCCGTCCAACTCGACATCGGCCTCGGTGATCTCCTCCCGCACACCGATGAGCCCGCCGGTGTTCCGAGCGATCCGAACAATCTGCTCCCGAGTCCGGTCGGGCTCGGCGGACGCATCGATCCCGACAACCCGCCGCACCCGCCCCCCACCCTCCTCCAGCGCACGGAACCCGGCCACCATCCCCGCCTGAGTGGACCCGGTGACGGAACAGACAACGACGGTGTCGAAGAAGACCCCCAACTCCGCCTCCTGCTGCGCCACTTCATAAGCCCACCCGGCAAACCCGAGCCCACCGAGCGGATGATCGGAAGCTCCCGCGGGAATGGCATACGGCTTCCCACCCGCCTCCTCGACCTCCCGCAGGGCCAGCTCCCAGCTCTCCTTGAACCCGATCCCGAACCCGGCCCGCACGAGCCGCACATCGGCCCCGGCCAGCCGGCTGATCAGGATGTTGCCGACCTTGTCGTACACGGCGTCGGGCCAGTCCACCCAACTCTCCTGCACGAGCACGCACTTGAGCCCGGCCCGAGCGGCACAGGCAGCCACCTGCCGGGTGTGGTTGGACTGCACGCCGCCGATCGACACCAGCGTGTCGCACCCTTGGGCGAGCGCGTCCGCGACGAGGTACTCCAGTTTGCGGGTCTTGTTCCCGCCGTACGCGACACCGGAGTTGCAGTCCTCGCGCTTGGCCCAGAGCGAGGCCCCGCCGAGATGAGCGGTCAGCCGCTCCAGCCGATGCACGGGCGACGGCCCGAACAGCAGGGGATAACGCTCGTACGAATCCAGGGACATGGGTGAGCCCTCCAAGATCGAACAGCTGTGTCAGTCAAGGTCGACGAGACCTTCGAGCCCTCGCCAGATCTCCGAGGTGACCCGGACGGCCTCGTCCACATCACCCTCCGCGCACGCCTCGATGAGCCGCTCGTGCAGCCCGGCCGAGCGGCAGTTGCCCCCTTCACCGAAGCGTCGCCTCTCCAGCCGCCGGATCAGGGGCGTGTACCGCGCGACGGTGGAAGCCGCCGCGCGGTTACCGCTCACCCGCACCGGCACATCGTGCAGCTCGTCGTCGGCACGCAGGGCGGCATCGACATCCCCCGCCCGCACGGCATGCGCGAACCGCGCGTTGGCCGACCGCATGGCGTCGACGTCCGCCCCCCGCAGCCGCGGCACGGCGACGCGCACGGCCAGCTCGTGCATGGCCCCGACCACGGCCGCCGCGTCCCGCACATCGGCGGCGACGACCGCGGTCACCCGCGTATAGCTCTGCGGCTTGCTCTCCAGCAGCCCTTCGTCGACGAGCCGCGCGAAGGCGTCCCGCACCGGCGCCCTGGACAGTCCGAGCCGCTCGGCGAGCTCGGCGTCACGCACGACGGCGCCGGGCGCGATCTCCCCGACGACGATGGCGTCACGAATGGACGCATAGGCCTGATCCCGAAGGAGCGTCCGCGGCACCGGCCTCATAGTCATAATTAAAATGTTAGATGTCACTCATCCTCGACACAAGCCCGAGTGGGCCCGCTTCACACAGCCCACGGCCAGTCGGCATCCCGAGCGGACTCAAGCAGCGGAACCATCCGAAAGGCAGCATCCGAGAGCCCCCCGAACACATGCCGATGCGCGGCTCCGGCCGCACCCCCGGCCCCGCCCCCCGAAGGCGCATGCCCCGCCCGATACCCCGCGAGGTTCCACGTGTACACGGGCACATGCGCCGGAATTTGCTCGGTCGGATCCCCGTAGTGGCTGTACGTGGCCTGCTCGTCGGTGACGATCAGCACCCGGTCGTGCTTCCGGTAGTGCTTGCGTACCGCCTCGGTCGTGTTCGTGCCCCCCAGATCACCGAACCGCCCCAGCACCTTCAGCACGGACTCACCCCGCCGGAACCGCACCGCACCACTGCTGGTGCCGAACTCGACGAGATCGGCCTTCTCGGCCCGCAGCGCGAGCGCCGTACCGAAGACCGCCGCCGCGTCGGCCCGGTTGAGGTCCGAGCGGTCAGACATCCGCGAGTAGAACATCGAGCCGGACCGGTCGACGAGGACGAGCGTCCGCCCGCCCAGCGCCGGCACATTGGCCAGCGAATGCCCGAGCGCCTGCTCCAGCGGATGGGCCCACCGCAGCGAGGGCGCGTGCTGATAGGCGGCGAGATACCGGAACGGAAACTGCCGGGACCGCGCGACCTCGTCCGGATCACTGATCTTCTCCGCGACGAGAGCGGTTACCTCGTCCGAGACACCGGCCTCGTCGAAGTTGCGAAGGTTGCGCACGAGAGCCATGGCCCCCATGGACGGAATCACGGCCTCCCAGGCAGCGGCGTCCATCGGCCCCTGCAGCCACCCGGCCAGCGCCTCCCAGGTCATGCCGGCGTCCGCGAGCCGCCGGGCACCGTCCTCGGACGTCACGACCGCGCGCCGCTCCCCCACCGGCACGGCCATCAGCTCGCGGTGCGCGGTGAGCACCCGGTCGGACGCGGGCGGCACGGCGGTCTCGGGATTGTGCCGACGGTCGAGCGCGTACCGGAACAGCTCGCCCTGCCACGGCTTCTGCGGATCGGGCGCGGCGTGCACGAGATTCAGGACGTCCCCGAAGCGGTACCCCTTGGACGCGGTGTCGTACTTGAGCAGCGACCTGCCCCCGTACAGCCGCCGCACGGCGTCGGCGATCCCGCGCTTCACGGGCTTGGGCACGGCCCGCCCGTACCGCGAGGTCCAGTACGCGAGCAGCTCACCGGGCTCGTCCGGGCGCCGCAGCACGGACGCGACGACCTGCCGGTTCGCCGGCCCGTCCGTGGCGCCCACGTCGAGGCGCGCCTTGACGTACTCGGCGGCGCCCACGATCGACGCGGTCCGCATGTTGCCCTCGCCGCGCAGCCAGTCGAGCAGGGCGGCCGTCCACGACGGGTCCGCGACGGCCAGCTGCCGTACGAGCGCGGCGAACCGGTCGTCGCGCGCCTCGCCGCTCTCGTAGAAGGTCTTCTGCGCGACGAAGTTGGCGATGGAGAGCAGGAACAGCTCCGAGCGAGGGTCCCGCTCGGCGCCCCGCCCGCCCTCGTACGTCCGCAGCACGCGCCCCGTGGAGGTGACACGCGAGGTGCCCCGGGCCTTCGCCGCCTTGGTGTTGAACCGCGCCATGGTGAATTCCCCCGAATTCATGAATGTTCCGGAGGGAGGCGCAGCAAAGGGAGCGTGCCCGAGTTCAAGGGTCGGCGGCGGACTTTTTCCAGATGCTCTACCGAATTGAGCTACACCGGCCCGAGGCCGATGACGGGACTTGAACCCGCAACAGTCCGATCCATGAAGTAACCGCTGCCTGCGCACCGGGCACACACCTTTTGCTGCGCCTCCCGAGATCAAGTCGGCTGCGGCCTGGATTCTTTGGAAGAGAAGTAGCCGCAGCCATCGCACCGGGAGGTGCATGACATTGTGTGTCCAGATCCGGCGAAGCAGATCCCGCCTCCGCACCTGGACGTTGTCCACTGTAGAAGGCGTGTCACGGACCGGGCGAACGATTAAATTCCCGCTACGGGGAACGTATTTCAGCGGCGCTTCTGCCGCTTCCAGGGTCCCTTGATCGCGACCATGATGCCCGGCACCTGAATGTTGGCGTACAGGGTCTTTCCGTCGGGCGAGAAGGTGACGCCGGTGAACTCGCTGAACTCGGGCTCCTCGGCGGTGCCGATGTTCAGGTCGTTGCGGGCGATGGGATACGTACGACCGCTGTCCGTCGCGCCGAAGAGATGCGAGACGCCTTCGCCGTCCTCGGCGATGACGAGACCGCCGTACGGGGAGACGGTGATGTTGTCGGGGCCGTCGAAGGCGCCGTCCTTCGACGGGTCGGGGTTCACCCCGAGCAGCACCTTCAGGGTCAGCGTGCGGCGCTTGGGGTCGTAGAACCAGACCTGTCCGTCGTGCTGGACGGGGCTCTCGTCACGGGCGTACGAGGACACGATGTACGCGCCGCCGTCGCTCCACCACATGCCTTCGAGCTTGCGGGCGCGGGTGACCTCGCCGGTGCCGAACTGCTCGCGCACCGGAACGGTCCTGCCGTCCCGGTCGGGCACGTCGATCCAGTCGACCCCGTACACCGTGCCGATCTTCGTGGCGCGGGACAGGTCGTCGACGTAACGGCCGCCGGAGTCATAGCACTTGGGCGCCTGGAGCACCCCGGCGTCGTCGGCGAGGGTACGGAACCTGCCGCGGCCGTGGGTGAAGCCGTGCGGGGGCTTCCAGCGGAAGAAGAGGCCGTTGGGCTCGGAGTCGTCCTCGGTGAGGTAGGCGTGGCCGCGCTTCGGGTCGATGACGACGGCCTCGTGGTCGTAGCGGCCGAAGAACTTCAGGGGCTTGGGGTCGCGGTTGGCCCGCCGGTCGACCGGGTCGACCTCGAAGACGTAACCGTGGTCCTTGGTCATGCCGTTCTCGCCGGCCCGGTCGGAGTTCTCCTCGCAGGTGAGCCAGGTGCCCCACGGGGTGCTGCCGCCCGCGCAGTTGGTGGAGGTGCCCGCGATGCCGACCCATTCGGCGACCGCGCCGCCGGGACGCACCTCGACGACCGTGCAGCCGCCGGAGGCGGCCGGGTCGTAGACGAGGCCCTCGGTCAGCGGCACCGGGTACGCCCAGTTGGCGCGCGGGCCCTTCAGCTCGTGGTTGTTGACGAGGAGGGTCGTGCCGCGCGGGCCGTCGAAGGTGGCCGTGCCGTCGTGGTTGGAGGGGGTGTACTCGCCGGACTCCAGCTTGGTCTTCCCGCTGTGGGTGACGACGCGGTAGGAGAACCCGGCGGGCAGTGCGAGGACGCCCTTGGGGTCGGGCAGGAGCGGCCCGTACCCGACGGCCCCGCCGTGCCGCTCTCCGGCGTCCCCTCCGTCGCCTCCGTCCTCGCCGTCGTCGCCCGCGGTCTCGGTGTCCGTGGACGCGAGGGCGCCGGGCGCGGTGGCGAGTGTGCCCACGCTGCCGATCAGGGCGACACCGGCACCGGTGATCGCGGATCGTCTGGCGAAGTCCCTGCGGGTGAGCGACATGCTGTCTCCTGTGACGGTGGAGTGTGACCGTGGCGAGCGGTGAGCGAGGAGCGGCTGACCCGGGGGTCGGCCACACGGTCCCGCCCGTGACTTAACGCCGGTTGAACGCCGTCCGACATTCCGGGACCCCGTTGTGTGAACGGGCCCCGATCCGCCCCTGCGGCCCCACGCACCCCGTACGGCCCATCAGCTCTCGCGTCCGAACCGCGGACCGGAATAATCTCGGGAGCACGGACCGGCACGACCGTACGGCGCATGGGAGGCGAGCTGAAGTGGATGCACGTCAGGCACGCCATCTTCATGAGGAGCGGTTGCTGGGGATGGCGAACGTGAGTGGGGTCGGGACGGGGCGTGACGAGGAGTCCGGGGAGGATGTCGTCGTCGTGTTCGTCACGCGCAAGGTGCCCCGTGACGGGCTCCGCCCCGAGGACACGATCCCGGACACCCTGGAGGGCATCCCGGTCCGAGTCCTCTCCATGGACGACCCGTCCGACCCCTGACCCTTTTCCTTCGCCCCCGCCGCCCCTACCCGTTCCCATCACGCAGGGGGCTACGCCCCTCGCCCCCTGATCGCGCTACGCGCTCGTCCTCAAACGCCGGACGGGCTGACATACCCAGGGGCGCGGGGAACTGCGCAATCCTTCGGGCCCGCCCCCACCTAACCCGCGGACAAGCCAAAAGCTGCACGGCTGGGGCGCAGCCCCGCCTTTCAGGGGCGCGGGGAACTGCGCAATCTTTTGGCCCCGCCCCCACCGAACCCGCAGACGAACCCCAAGCCCGTCCGGCGCCTGAGGACCGGGGGCCCGGGGGCCTGGCCCCCGCCTCACTGACCGTGCTGCGACCGAGCCTTGAACGCAGCCTTCCGCGCCTCCTTTGCCACCTTCTTGTCCGGATGCAACCGCCCCATCGCCTCCAGCACGTCCGGCGTAGCAGGATGCTCCACCCGCCACGCCGCCGCGAAGAACGACCCGTGCTGCGCCGCGAGCCCCTCCACCAGCGCCTGCAGCTCCTCGGAGTTGCCCTCCGCGGCGAGCTGCGCGGCGATCGTGTCGACGGTCAGCCAGAAGACCATCTCCTCGGACGGCGGCGGCACGTCCGGGACGCCCCGCTCGGCGAGCCAGACCCGCGCGAGCCCGCCCAGCTCGCCGTCGTCGAGGACCTCGTGCAGCGCGGGCGCGGCCTGGGTGCCGACCAGGGACAGCGCCTGCTGGCAGCGCAGCCGCCGCAGCGGCGCCCCCGCGTCGGCCCCGCGCGCCGCGGCGAGCAACTCCCGTGCGGCGGCGAGGGGTTCACGCCGGGCGAGCCACTGCTCGGTCTCGGCCTGCGCGGCCATGGGCGGGAACGCGGACGTGCTGTCGAGGAGCACGTCCGCGCCCTTGTCGGCGAGGTCGCCCACGGCGGGCGCCGCGAACCCGGCCTCCAGGAGCCGCGCCCGGATGCCGTACACCCCGAGCGGGGTGAGCCGCACCATCCCGTACCGGGAGACGTCCGTGTCGTCCACGGCTTCGCCCGACGGGGCGGCCGGCTCGTCGCCGACCTCGGCCATGAGCGCCTCGTCGACCGGCTGGAAGTCGACGAGCCCCACCGGCTCCAGTGCCCGGAACTGGTCGTCGAGCCGCATCATCGCGTCCGACACCTGCTCCAGGACGTCGTTGGTGGGCTCCCCCATGTCGTCCGGCACGATCATCGACGCGGCGAGCGCGGGCAGCGGGACGGGGCCGTCGCCGGGCCCGTCCTCACTGGCGGTCAGCAGGTAGAGGTTGCCGAGGACCCCGTCGAGGAACTCGGCCTCGGCCTCGGGGTCCCAGTCCAGCGCGGAGAAGTCGATCTCGCCGCCCTCGTCCATGGCGTCCACGAGGTCGTCGAGGTCGGGCACGCTCGCGTCGGCCAGGACCGTGTCGAGGGCGCCGAGCCACAGCCCCAGGACGTCCTGCGGTGCTCCGGACAGGACGAGGGTCAGCTCGGCTCCGGCGGCGACCGTGCCCTCCTCCTCGTCCACGACCGCGACGAGCCCGGTGTCCACGGCCACCCGCCAGGCCTCGCTTGCGTAGGCCGCGGCGTCCTCGCCGTCGAGTGCCAGTTCCGCGGCGGCTGCCGCGAGCTGCTCCTCGACGAGTTCGCCCCCGGCGCCGACCCTGGTGTCCGGGCCGGCCCAGCGGGCGAGCCGCACGGCACGCGACAGGAGCGGCGTGGCGAGCGCGTCCCGTGCGAGTTCCGCTTCGGAGTGCAGACGCACCGGCGGCAAGGGGGAGCTGTCTGACATCGGCTGGTTCTCCTAGGACGAACGGACGTCGATCTCGTATCTCGGCGCCCGTCTGGACGCACCGCACCTCGCGTCTCCGGCGCCCGTCCGGACGCACGACGCGGTGCCCCGGGGCCGCCCGGGAGAACACCCTCCGGCCGCCCGGAAACACGACCTCAGCCTAGACGGATTTGGGCCCATGCCGCCCGGTTCATGAACCTGACAGAAGTGTTAAGCCAGGAAACCTTGACAAGTGCCGTGGCCTGGCACGAGATTGACGCGCGTAGATTCCACCCTCGTCCCACCCTTGTCACACCCGCGTCCCACCCCGCCCCGCCCTCGTCCCGGCGCCCACGCACGTCCCCGGAGGGATTTCGTTGCCGAGCAAGTCTTCCGCACGCATCGCCGCGCTCACCGTCGCCGCCGTCTGTTCCACGGTCTCCTCCGTGGTCGTCACGTCGCCCGCCCACGCGGACTCCGTGGCCGTCCACGACATCCAGGGCTCCACCCGGACGTCCCCGCTCGCCGGTCAGCAGGTCACGGATGTGGCCGGCCTCGTCACGGGCGTACGGACCTACGGTTCGTCCCGCGGTTTCTGGATCCAGGGCACGACCCCGGACGACGACCCGGCCACCAGTGAGGGCGTCTTCGTCTTCACCAGCTCCACGCCGAAGGTCGCCGTCGGCGACTCGGTCACCGTCTCGGGCACGGTCACGGAGTTCGTGCCGGGCGGTGCCTCGACCGGCAACCAGTCGGTCACAGAGATCACCCGTCCGACGGTCACGGTCGTGTCGAGCGGCAACACGCTGCCCGCGGCCACCGTCGTCAACAGCCGTTCCGTACCCGCCTCGTACGCGCCCGAGGGCGACCCGGCGGCGAACGGTTCGGTGAACGGCCTCACGCTGCGGCCGAAGAAGTACGCCCTCGACTTCTACGAGTCCCTGGAAGGGATGAACGTCGCGATCGGCTCGTCCCGCGTGGTCACCGCGACCGACCCGTACGCGGAACTCTGGGTGACGGTCAAGCCGCACGAGAACCCGAACCGCCGCGGCGGCACGGTGTACGGCTCGTACTCCGCGCAGAACACCGGCCGGCTGCAGATCCAGTCGCTGATACCGACCGCCACGCAGCCGTTCCCGACGGCGAACGTCGGGGACACCCTGAAGGGCACCACCGAGGGCCCCCTCGACTACAACCAGTTCGGCGGCTACACACTGACCGCCCGCACCATCGGCACGGTCGAGGCCGGCGGCCTGGAGCGCGAGACGACCCGCAAGCAGTCGCGCACGGAGCTGGCCGTCGCCACGTACAACGTCGAGAACCTCGACCCAGGCGACGGTACGTTCGCCGCTCACGCGGCCGCGATCGTGGACCACCTGCAGTCGCCCGACATCGTGTCCCTGGAGGAGATCCAGGACAACAACGGCGCGACGAACGACGGTACGGTCGCCGCCGACCTGACGCTGAGGAAGCTGACCGACGCGATCGTCGCCGCCGGCGGACCGGCCTACGAGTGGCGCTCCATCGACCCGGTGGACCTCGCGGACGGCGGTGAGCCGGGCGGCAACATCCGCCAGGCGTTCCTCTACAACCCGGCGCGGGTCTCCTTCGTCGACCGTCCGGGCGGTGACGCCACCACCGCCGTCGGAGTCACGAAGGTGCGCGGCAAGGCGCAGCTGACGGCCTCTCCTGGCCGAGTCGATCCGGCGAACGCCGCCTGGACGAACAGCCGCAAGCCGCTCGCGGGCGAGTTCTCCTTCCGCGGCGAGAGCGTCTTCGTGATCGCGAACCACTTCGCGTCGAAGGGCGGCGACCAGTCGCTGCACTCGCAGTTCCAGCCGCCGGCGCGCAGCTCGGAGACGCAGCGCCACCTCCAGGCGACCGCGGTGAACGCCTTCGTCAAGGACATCCTGGCGAAGCAGCGGAACGCGGACGTCGTCACGCTCGGCGACATCAACGACTTCGAGTTCTCGACCACGGCGAAGCTCCTGGAGGCCGACGGCGCCCTCTGGTCGGCCGTCAAGTCCCTGCCGAGGAGCGAGCGTTACAGCTACGACTACCAGGGCAACAGCCAGGTCCTCGACCAGATCCTGATCAGCCCGTCGATCCGCAAGGACCGCGACTTCACCTTCGACAGCGTCCACATCAACGCGGAGTTCTCCGACCAGATCAGCGACCACGACCCGCAGGTGCTGCGCTTCCGCCCGTAGCCGTTCAGGTGCCTGCCGGAGTCGCTCCGGCCGTACGCCGCCGGGCCCGGCCCCGACGTCAGGGGGGCCGGGCCCGGTCGTGTCCGGGGGCGGGACGGCGGGCCGTCAGCGGCCGGGTTCGTAGGTGAGCTGTTTGATCTGGCGCAGGGTGAGGACGGTCTCCACGGCCTGGACGCCGTCGAGGACCCCGATCCGCTCGCTCAGGTACGAGTACAGGGCGCCGGTGTCGCGGCACAGGACCGCGGCGACGATGTTGGCCTGGCCGGTGACGGCCGCGGCGAAGCCGACCTCGGGATGCCCCGCCAGCGCGCGCCCGACCTCGTCGAGGGCGGAGGGAGCGACCGTGAGCCAGAGCATCGCGTCGATGGAGTGCCCCAGGGATTGGCGGTCGTTCTGTACGTCGAAGTAGAGGACCCCGCAGGCTCGCAGCCGGTCCAGCCGCCGTTTGACCGCCGACTCCGTCTGCCCGGTACTGCTCTGGAGTTCGGTGAGCGGGGTCCTGCCGTCGCGCCGGAGCACCGCGAGCAGCGCCTCGTCCTGCGCGTCCAGGGTGACGGGGTCCGTGGGCGTCGCGACGGGCGGCGGGGTCAGCGCGGCCTCCTCGTCGGGGTCGAGGGCCCGGAGTTTGTTGAGCCAGCCGAGCGGGCCGCCGTAGAAGGAGTGCAGCAGGCAGTGCGCGCTGACCGAGATGACGCGCGGGGTGCGCGGCAGCCGGTCGAAGAGCAGTTCGTCCCGCTCCTGACTGGACCGCGGCTTCATCGCGCACATCAGCTCGGTGCCCCCGGAGAACAGCCCGATGTACGAGGTGTCGGGGCGCCGGGCCAGTGCGGCGGCCAGTTGTTCCGCCGCGTCGGGCGTGCAGCGCAGCCGCACCACCCAGCTCTGTCTGCCGAGCCGGCTCTCGTCGGTCATGCCGAGCACCCGCAGACCGGCCGTGGTGCGCAGGCGGCGGTAGCGCCGCGCGACGGTCTGGTCGGAGACGCCGAGCACCTGCGCGAGCCGGCTGAACGGCGCCCGGCCGTCCAGCTGCAGCGCCTGCAGCAGCTTCAGATCGAGGGGGTCGAGGGGGTCGTTCGTGCGGGACTCCACGCGCGCGCCCCGCTCTCTGGTCCGTACCTCTGGCCCGTATCTCCGGTCCGTATCCCTGGTCCGTGCGGCTCGGACGGGGAACCGCCGACGATCATCCTACCGAGGAGGGTGCCGGGGTGCCGGAGCGAGAGTGAGGCCCGGACCCAGGAGTGTGTTCCCGGGTCCGGGCCTCGCACCGGCGCCCTTCCCGTCCCCACGGAGGGCACCCGGTAAGACGCCGGATCACTGCGGCGGGTTCATCCCACCGTCGATCGGGTTCCGGTTTCGACGCCCGGGGCGGAACCGGTCGCGGAAACCGCACCGGAGCCGGCCACCGGCCTCGTCGTCTGCCGGGGACCGCGCAGCAGGACGGCCGCGACCGCCGCGGCGAGCAGGGTCAGCAGCGCGGAGACGACGAGACACAGGTGGAGGCCGTCGAGGAAGGCCTCGGACAGCGCGCCCAGGGCGCGCCCCTGGGCCGGACCCAGGTCCATCCGCGCGACCGCGCCCAGTCCGCCCTCGTCCACGGCCGCGACGACACTCTGCCGCTGGGCGCCGGTCAGGCCCGCGTCGGCGAGGTGCCCGGACAGGGAGCCGGTGGCCCGGCTGGTGAGCAGGGCGCCGAGGACGGCGGGGCCGAGTGCGCCGCCGACCTGCCGGAAGGCGTTGTTCCCGGCGGCGGCCATGCCGGCCAGGTGATGCGGTACGGAGGCGACCGCGGTGGCGGTCATGGGCGTGATGACCAGTCCCATGCCGAGGCCCAGCAGCGCCAGCCGCCAGACCAGCGAGACGTACGAGGTGTCGGCGTCGATCGTGGTCAGGGACAGCAGGGCGCCCGCGCTGACGAGCAGGCCGCCGGTGATCAGGAGACGTGCCGACACCCGGTGCATCAGGCGGCCGACCGGGGCTCCCACCAGGATGGCCATGAGGCTGACCGTCACCAGCCGGGCGCCCGCCTCCAGGGTGCTGAGCTGCTGGACCATGCCGAAGTACAAGCTCAGGGCGAAGAAGAACCCGATCAGGCCGAGGAAGCTGATCATGGCGACCAGGGTGGTGGCGCTGAAGGCCGCGCTGCGGAACAGCTTCAGGTCGAGCATCGGGCTGTCGCTGCGCCGCTCCACCAGGACGAAGGCGACACCGGCGACGACGGCCGTGAACAGGGCCACCAGCACCTTGGGGTCGGTGAAGGACTCGGCGCCGCCCTCGATGACCCCGTAGACGAGTGCGGTGATCGCCAGGGCGGCGGTGAGCTGGCCGGGCCAGTCCAGCCTGCGCGAGCCGGCGGCGCGCGAGTCGGTCAGCAGCCGGGCCGCGAAGACCATGGCGACGAGCGAGGCGGGCACCGCGAGCAGGTAGATCCACCGCCAGGCGAAGTGTTCGAGGACGAGCCCGGCGATGATCGGGCCGAGGGCGAGCGCCGACAGCAGGGACATCGCCCACAGGCCGATGAACTTGCCGCGCTCCCGGTGGTCGGGGACGACATGGCTGATCAGCGCGAGAGTCGTGGGCAGCAGTGCCGCGGCCCCGATGCCCGCGAAGGCCTGACCGATCCAGAGGACCTCGATCGACTGGGCGGACAGGGCGACGGCCGCGCCCGCGGCGCAGAAGGCCAGGCCCGCCTGGAAGACCTTCTTGCGGCCGTGGACGTCACCGACGACTCCGGCGGTGAGGATGAGGGCGGCCATGGGCAGGACGAACGCGTCGGACACCCAGGCCAGTTGGGCGGTCGACGCGTGCAGCGCCCGCTGGATGGCCGGCAGGCTCACCGAGACGGTGGTCACCGGCAGATAGGCGACGAACACACCCACGCAGGCCATGACGAGCGTGGCCGCCCGCCGCCCCTGCGAGACGCTCGCCGTCGTTGTGACGTTCACGGAACTCTCCCCCTCGCGGCGTCACACGCCGCGGTCGGCTGTTACGGCGCCCACTTTCGCCACCACAACCGAAGCGGAGCCAGCCAGGGCCAGAATTTCCAGGAAATCCGACACCGAACCCACATCCGACAGGGTTTCCCGACCCACCACCCGAGCCCCGCAGGGGGGCGCGAGGAACTGCGCGACCAGCCCCCACCAACCCGCGGACACAGAACCGGCCCGCTTCCAGGGGCGCGAGGAACTGCGCGCTCAGCCCCCACCAACCCGCAGGCGCATCACAACGCTCCCGAGGGGCCCCGCACAACGCCCCCGATACAACACGGCCGAGCCGTCACTCAACCGCGCCCGTTGCGACGCCGCCGCAACACCCCCGCCGCGACCACAACCCCCGCCCCGGCGAGCAGCACCGGCTTGGGATTGCGCCGCCCGGCCTGCACGACAGCCGTCGCAGCGTCACGCACCGGCTGAGGCACACGCTCCTGCACGACGTGGCCCGCCACAACGGCCTTCTCCTGCACGACGTGCCCGGCCTGCACGGCCTTGCCCTGCACGGAGTGCCCCGCCTCGGCCGCCTTGTCCTTCAGCTCGGCGCCCCGCGCCTTCGCCCGGCCCTTCACATCGGCCTTCGCCGCCAGCTCCTCGACCGTGTCGCCGAGCTGCGTACGGGTCTCCTCGATCTGGCGCCGCAGTTCCTCCGGCCCCTCGGTCCCGGCGGCGGGCTTGTCCGAGAACCCGCCGATCTCGACCGGCTCGTTCGTGTCCTTCATCGGTGCGCCCTTTCCTTGATCTCGTCGACGTCGGCCCGCACGCTGTCGAGCGTCTCCTCGGGCATCGGAGGGGTGGCACGGCCGAGTTGCGAACGGCCGGTCTTCGCCAGCACGGCCGCGGTCACGAAGAGCACGGCGGTGACGATGAGAGCCGCCGCCCACACGGGCAGCACCAGCGAGAGCGCGGCCGCACCGGTCGCGGAAAGGGCCATCAGCCCCACGTAGGCGACGGCGCCGGCCGCACCGAGGAGCCCGCCGCCGCGCCCCGCGCGCCGCCCTTTCTCGGTCAGCTCCTGTTTGGCGAGCCGCACTTCCTGCCGTACGAGTTCGGAAAGCTGTTCTGTGGCCTGCCCGACGAGTTCACCCACCGAGTGCTGCTCGTCCGGCCGCCGGTTCATGGTCCCGGTCATGGCGTTCCGCCTCCTTTCG
The DNA here is from genome assembly GCF_042728395.1 of Streptomyces sp. NPDC060205. Taxonomy (NCBI): domain Bacteria; kingdom Bacillati; phylum Actinomycetota; class Actinomycetes; order Kitasatosporales; family Streptomycetaceae; genus Streptomyces; species Streptomyces sp. NPDC060205. The sequence continues at coordinate 4,087 of NZ_JBHWZP010000194.1, read as the reverse complement.
TCCGGGGGGAACGCCCGGGTACCCGGCTGGGCCGTCACTACCCCTTCCCGGTGCCCCGCTCGCCGAGCCGTGCCAGCTGGCTCTGGAACCAGTCGAGCCGGGCCTGCAGAAGGGCGGCCTCGGCGGCCAGCTCGGAGACGCCCAGCCCTTCGGGCAGACCGGCACCGGCGGACTCCTCGACCCCGCCCCCGGCCCGTACGCGCAGCCCCTCACCGCCCAGCCGGGCGAAGGTCGCCAGGGACACGGCCGTACGCCCCCGTACGCATCCGGCGCAGGAGGCCGCCAGGCACCGCCAGCCCGGCCTGCCCCAGCCGGCGTCGGCGAGCGCGACGGCGACCGCGCCGCACGCGCAGGGCCCGACCGTGGCGGTGCGCACCCGCTGCCGCGCGTACCGGAAGCCGAGTTCGAAGCGGAGGTACGCGCCGAGGACCGTCACTTCGAGGAGGACGGCGGCCCGGTGCTCGGCCGTGCACAGCATCGCCTCGGCGGCCGTACGGTCGTGGACGCAGTGGAAGCCGCAGTCGCAACGGCGGTGCGGCGCGCGGTGCCGCAGTCCGTAGACGCAGTGCGCCTCGTCGAGGACCCCGTACGGCAGCGCGCCGCCCAGCGAGACTCCGGTGAACCCGGCCCGGTCGCCGTCCTGGGACAGCATCGGGTGGGCGATCTTGAATCCGGTCGGCGGCTCCGCCGGACGTTCCTCGGGGAGCCGCATCCTCATCGCGCGACCGGAACCTCTTCGGACCCGGACCCGGACCCGGACCCGGACGCGGGCTCCGGCCTCTCAGCCGTCTCAGCCCTCTCGGTCGTCTCGGTCGTCTCGGTCCTGCCGGCCGCATCGACCTGTTCGCCGAGCAGAAGTTCTTCGTCCGTCGTACGCGGTCGCTCCTCCGCGACTCCGGTGGCGAGCGCCTTGCCGAGCTTCATAACGCCTCCCGTGACCGATCAACACCGATATCACCGACTGCCGTCCCCGTCATGGTGACGCAAACCGGGGCAGGTGCCTAGGGCGCCCCCGAGCACCCATCCATTAGCATCCCTTACCTGTATGGCGCAGAAGAATTAAGTGGAGCTTCCAGGTCGACGGCCCGAGACTACTCCCATGACCACGACCTCGCCCCCAGTCATGCATCCTCGCCCCCGCCCCTTCGGCCGTGCCCTGTGCGCGATGGTGACGCCTTTCACCGACGGGGGCTCGCTCGACCTGGACGGTGCCCGGCGCCTGGCCGAGCGGCTGGTCTCCGAGGGCTGCGACGGACTGGCGCTGTCCGGGACCACTGGGGAGTCGCCGACCCTGACGGACGCCGAGAGGTCCGCGCTGGTGCGGGCGGTGACCGAGGCCGTCGGGGACCGCGCCGCGGTCGTCGCGGGCATCGGGACCGCCGACACCCGCCACTCCGTCCAGCTCGCGCTGGAGGCCGAAAAGGCGGGCGCGGACGGCCTGTTGGCCGTCACTCCCTACTACAGCAGGCCTCCGCAGGACGCCGTCGAGGCACACTTCCGGACGATCGCGGACGCTTCCGGACTACCGCTCGCGCTGTACGACATCCCGGGCCGCACCGGCACCCGTATCGAGCCGGAGACGATGCTGCGGCTCGCGGAGCACCCGCGGATCGTGGCGGTGAAGGACTGTGCCTACGACCTGCTGGGCACCCAGAAGGTGCTGGCGCGGACGGAGTTGGCGTACTACACGGGCTGCGACGAGTACGTACTGGCCCTGTACGCGGTCGGCGGTGCGGGATACGTCAGCACGGTGGCGAATGTGATCCCGCGTCACTTCCGGTCGATCATCGACGCGTTCGACGTCGGTGACACGGACGAGGCGGCCCGCCTGCAGCAACGCGCCATTCCCCTCACCGAGTTGATGATGGCGTCCGGGTTGCCCGGCACAGTGACGACGAAGGCACTGCTGAACGCCCTGGGCCTGCCCGGCGGTCCCGTCCGGGCACCGCTGCAGCCCGCCGGCCGCGGGACGACCGACGGACTGCTGACCGCGTACGAGCGCCTGACGGCCGCCGGCTGATCCCGCCGGCTGGTCAGCGTGCGGCGAAGATCGGATCCCAGCGCCCGTCCGCGCCGTCGTTCCCCTGACGGAAACCGCTCAGCGGAACGGTCTTCTTGTTGCCGATCGTGACGAGGACGAGCCGGTTGTGGAACTCGTTCGTGCCGGGCTCGATGTCCCAGGCGATGAGCCGCTTGTTGTCGACCCAGGCGAGCAGTTGCTGCCCGGGAATCTTGTAGAGCCGCTTGCCGGTGTACGGGTCGTTGATCGCGGAGGCGGTCGTCCTGGCACCGCCCGCGAAGTCGCCCGCTGCGAGCTTGCCGTTCGGGGAGAGCCCGGCCTCGACGAACCAGTACAGGTACTTCTCCTTCGCGGGCTTCTCGACCTCGTTGCCCTTGAAGTCGTAGTACTGCATCTGGGGTTCCGAGGTGAGGCCGGAGTAGACCAGCTTGCCGTCCTCGCTGAAGGCGAAGTCCTGGCGGACGTTGAGGTCGTCCTCATGGCCCGTGACCTTGCTCCAGGAGCCGTCCCCCGAGTCGACGTCGAGAACGTAGAAGCCGGTCCGGTCCGACTGGCCGAACCGCGTGTCCCAGTCGTTGTTCTTGCCGTCCCCGTCGCTGTCGTAGTCCGCCCGGAACCGCAGATCGGGGTTCTTGCTGTACGTCGTCGCGACTAGCTTGCTGCCGTCGGGCGAGAAGGCGACACTCGCGACGGCACGGTCGACGGTGATCCAGCGATCGACCTTGCCGGTGAGCAGGTCGAGCAGCCCGATCCGCCGGGTGGGCAGGTCCTTCTCCAGGACGGCGGCGGTGCGCAGGCCGGGGGCGACATCGAGGAAGGACCACTTGGTGGTCTTCACGTACTTGCCGGTCTTCTGGTCGAGGAGGCTGTAGGTGCGCCGGAAGACGCCCTTGTCCGGGGTCTCCTTGACCGTCTTGGCCGTGGAGTAGGCGGCCATCGCCATGTCGCCCGCCGCGATGAGGTCGCGCGGCGGTGTCTGGTCCGGGTGGGCGATGATGTCGCTCCGGTTCATCTGGCTGGCGAGCCGCGGCTCGTCCTTGCCGTCGAGGAGCGGCACCCCCACTCCGACGGCGACCGCGACCGCCGTGGCCACCGCGGCGCCGGCCAGCCTGCGGGTCCGGCGGCGGCGCCGGACGGCCAGGACACGACTGCCGAAATCCGGCGGCGGGGCGGTGGCCTCCGCGGCCTGCTCGTGCAGGGCGTCGCGTACGAGCTGATCCATGTTCACGGACGAACCTCCACGGGCGAGAAGTCGCGGGAAGGGCTCTGCTCGGCGTCGGCCGGACCGAGGGCGGTCAGCTCCGGCGCGAGCACGCGCAACTTGGCGAGCGAGCGGTGTGTCGTGGAACGCACGGTTCCGACCGAGCAGCCGAGGATCCGGGCCACGTCGGCCTCCGGCAGGTCCTCGAAGTACCGCAGGACGAGCACGGTCCGCTGCCGGGCCGTGAGCCGCGCGAGCGCTCCGCGCATCAGGATCCGCAGCTCCGTCGCGGAGGCGGCGTCCGCGCCGGCCGCCGTGCCGCCCGCTGTCCCGTCCGCCGTCTCGGGCGGCTCGGCGACGGTCAGCTCCCGCCGCCGCCACTTCAGCCGCCAGCGGCTCACCTGCTGCCGGTACAGGATCTGCCGTACGTACGCTTCCGGCTCGTCGATCCTGTGCCAGCGTCCGGCGGCCTTGATCAACGCGTTCTGCAGCAGGTCCTCGGCCGCGTGGCGGTCGCCGCCGCTGAGCAGCACGGCGGTCTTCAGCAGCGCCGTCGACCTGTTCTCCACGAACTCCGTGAACGCCTCGTGCCCCTGGGCATCCATCGTCACCGTCTCTTCCCCGCGGGCATCTCCCCCGCTCCCACCCGTACAGACGCCCGCACGAACCCCGCGCTATGCCTCGCCGCCCACGTTTCCTGCACCCGTCCTACGGTGCGGGTCCGGTGGGGGCTTGTCGCGCAGTTCCCCGCGCCCCTGGGATGGGTGACCGCCGTCCGACTGGTGCGGGCCCGGTGGGGGCTGAGCGCGCAGTTCCCCGCGCCCCTAAAAACGGGGCTGCGCCCCTGTTTTTGTCCTTTAGGCTGT
>NZ_JBHWZP010000193.1:0-18060 GCF_042728395.1 Streptomyces sp. NPDC060205 | reverse complement strand
CCGGGGAAACGGCCCACAAAAGCGTGCAAAAGGGTGTGGCGTGAGGGCGTGTGACCGGAGGTCAGAGCACTCGGACCGCACCGCTCGCCGGGTAGCCCGACAGGTCCTGGATGACGACGCCCTTCGAGGGGTTCGCCGCGTCCAGGTACTGGCCGCCGCCGATGTAGACACCCACGTGGTACGCCGAGCCCGCGCCACCCCAGTACAGGATGTCGCCGACCTGGATGTTGGACAGCGAGACCGGGGTGCCGGCCACCGACTGGTCCTGGGAGACGCGCGGCAGGTCGACACCGACCTGCTTGAACGCCGCCTGGACGAGGCTGGAGCAGTCCCACGCGTCGGGACCGGAGGCGCCCATGACGTACGCGTCGCCGACCTGAGCCCTCAGGAAGCTGATGACGGTCCCGACACTGCCGCTGGCGGGAGCCACGGCGTCGCTGCTCGCGGCCGTGGAGGCCGTCGTGAGGGTCGTGCGGCCCGCGGAGCGGGTGGCGCGCTCGGCGGCCTCCTTGCGGGCCGCCTCGGCCTTCTCCTTGGCCTCAGCCTTCTTCTTCGCGTCCGCGAGGTCCGACTTGGCCTGCTTCGCGGCCTTTTCGGCCGCGGCGTCACGCTCGGCGCGCAGCTGGTAGTCGGCCGCGGCCTGCTGGGTCACCTCCGCGGACTCGGCGACCTGAGCGGTCATGTCTGCCGTGAGGGCGGGCAGCTCGATGGTCTGGGTCACCGGCTCGGCCGCGTTGGCCGTTCCGGCGGCACCGGCCACTGCCAGGGTGCCGAGGACGCCACCGGCAACTCCGGCGCGCATCGCGAGCGCCGAACTGCTGCGAGGCCGGGGTTTCCGGTGGCTTCGTATGTGAGCGGTGTGGGACATAGGGACAACCGGTATCAGGGGCTCCTCCATACCTTCAAGAAACGTGTGGTGCGCCACAATTGTTCAACGGACGCGCGAATCGGGGTCGTGACGCCCTTTATTGACGCCGTAACGGGCATTGCGGACAGTGCCCGACGCGCCTGTGATCACGGCCTTTTCGCGTTACGTCCGAATTGCCCGCGACCTACCACTCGTTGAGCCGGTTGGCCAAGCCCGGTTGTTTCCGGCCTGTTACCGATGTGACGCACGTCACGGAACGGTAGCCCCGGCGACCGCGTTGCGCGTGCGGATCGTGGGGAGACTCGGCACCGATCCGGAGGGTGGCCCGCGATCGGGTCGACGCCGTCCCCCGCTCGTGAACGGATGCACGCGCCCGTGTCGTCCACAACGGACATCCCAACTCCCCCCGACGTGTGAACGAGTTCCTCTATCAAGCGACCCGGTCCAGCACCAATTTGCCTTGGATCCGCGCGGCTTGATAGTGCGCCAACACCTGGACCAGCGACGACGAGCGAAAATGTCACCTCTGGTGATCACTCGGACGCTTCTCGTACGAAGATCGGCACTGATCCGACTTCATGATCCTTCGCCGGGTGGTGGAGATCACAAAGACGTTGTCGTACCCCGTGTCGCAGATCACAGACCGGCAGGCATAGGATGCGGGGCAGTTGGGCTTGTGACCTGCTTCACATGTGCGCGATCTTCGTGTGAGCCGCACGGGGTTCCGCACATCTCACGACCGTCGTGAGGTTCGTGGAGCAGGGGCGACGCCTGATGCAACCGCCAGCAGTCAATGCCGACTGAGAGGAGCGAGGAGCGGTGAACGCGTATGCGCCCATCCTCGTACTGGGAGCCCTCGGGGCAGGCTTTGCGATCTTCTCCGTGGTCATGGCCACGCTTATCGGTCCAAAGCGATACAACCGGGCCAAGCTTGAGGCCTACGAGTGCGGGATCGAGCCGACCCCCACGCCGGCGGGCGGCGGGCGGTTCCCCATCAAGTACTACCTGACGGCGATGCTCTTCATCATTTTCGATATCGAGATCGTCTTCCTCTATCCCTGGGCCGTCACCTTCGACGCGCTCGGGGTCTTCGGGCTCGTGGAGATGCTGCTCTTCGTGCTCACCGTCTTCGTCGCCTACGCGTACGTGTGGCGGCGCGGCGGCCTGGAATGGGACTGAACCCCGCATGGGACTGACCCCCGCAAGGGACTGAGCCCCGTATAGGGGACAGAGGAGCCATTGAGCATGGGACTCGAAGAAAAGCTGCCGAGCGGCTTCCTGCTGACCACCGTCGAGCAGGCCGCGGGGTGGGTGCGCAAGTCGTCCGTCTTTCCCGCCACCTTCGGCCTCGCCTGCTGCGCCATCGAGATGATGACGACAGGGGCGGGCCGCTACGACCTGGCGCGCTTCGGCATGGAGGTCTTCCGCGGCTCACCGCGGCAGGCCGACCTGATGATCGTCGCCGGGCGCGTCAGCCAGAAGATGGCACCGGTTCTGAGGCAGGTCTACGACCAGATGCCGAACCCCAAGTGGGTGATCTCCATGGGGGTCTGCGCCTCTTCGGGCGGCATGTTCAACAACTACGCGATCGTGCAGGGCGTCGATCACATCGTCCCCGTCGACATCTACCTCCCGGGCTGCCCGCCGCGGCCCGAGATGCTGATGGACGCGATCCTCAAGCTCCACCAGAAGATCCAGTCCTCGAAGCTCGGCGTGAACGCCGAGGAAGCGGCCCGTGAGGCGGAGGAAGCGGCGCTCAAGGCGCTCCCCACCATCGAGATGAAGGGGCTGCTGCGGTGAGCGACGCGAACGGCAACGGCAAGAGCCCGACCGGCAAGGGCAAGGACCCGGCAGGCGACGGCACGAACGGCGCCAATCCGGAGAAGGACCTCGGCGCCTCCAACCTCCCGGGCCAGCGCGGCGACGGCGGCGAGGAGATCCGCGTCCAGCGCGGCATGTTCGGCGCCAACAACGGCGGGGACACCTCCGGATACGGCGGTCTGGTCCGCTCGATCCGCCTCCCCGGCCCGGCCGCCCGCCCCTACGGCGGCTGGTTCGACGAGGTCGCCGACGAACTCGAAGGCGCCCTGGAGGAACAGGGCCTCGTCCCGGAGAACGCGATCGACAAGACGATCGTCGACCGCGACGAGCTCACCTTCCACATCGAGCGCGAGCACCTGCTCCAGGTCGCCAGGACCCTGCGTGACGACCCGGCCCTGCGCTTCGAGCTGTGCACCGGGGTGAGCGGGGTGCACTACCCGGCCGACAAGGGCCGTGAACTGCACGCCGTCTACCACCTGCGCTCGCTCACCCACAACCGGCTGATCCGCCTCGAAGTCAGTGCCCCCGACAGCGACCCGCGCATCCCGTCCCTGGTCACGGTCTATCCGACCAACGACTGGCACGAGCGCGAGACGTACGACTTCTTCGGCATCGTCTTCGAAGGTCACCCGGCGCTGACGCGGATCATGATGCCGGACGACTGGCAGGGCTTCCCGCAGCGCAAGGACTATCCCCTCGGCGGTATCGCCGTCGAGTACAAGGGCGCCCAGATCCCGGCTCCGGACCAGCGGAGGTCGTACTCATGAGCACGCAGTCAACGAGCGCGCAGTCGGCGGACGCGCAGTCGGCGTCGGCACGGGAGACCACCGAGGGAACCGTCTACACGGTCACCGGTGGCGACTGGGACGAGGTCGTCCAGACCGCGGCCAAGGCCGACGACGAGCGCATCGTCGTCAACATGGGCCCCCAGCACCCGTCCACCCACGGTGTGCTCCGGCTCATCCTGGAGATCGAGGGCGAGACGGTCACCGAGGCCCGCTGCGGCATCGGCTATCTGCACACCGGCATCGAGAAGAACCTCGAATACCGGACGTGGACCCAGGGCACCACCTTCGTGACGCGCATGGACTACCTGACGTCCTTCTTCAACGAGACGGCCTACTGTCTCGCCGTCGAGAAGCTCCTCGGCATCGAGGACCAGGTCCCGGACCGCGCGACGATCATCCGGGTGCTCCTGATGGAGCTGAACCGGCTCTCCTCGCACCTGGTGTGCATCGCCACCGGCGGTATGGAGCTGGGCGCCACCACGATCATGATCTACGGCTTCCGTGATCGTGAACTCATTCTCGACATCTACGAACTCATCACCGGCCTGCGCATGAACCACGCGTTCATCCGGCCCGGCGGCCTCGCCCAGGACCTGCCCCCGGGCGCGGTGGACCACATCCGCGAGTTCGTGAAGAAGATGCAGAAGAACCTTCCCGAGTACGACAAGCTCGCCACCGGGAACCCCATCTTCAAGGCCCGTATGCAGGACGTCGGCCACCTGGACCTGACCGGCTGCATGGCCCTCGGTGCCACCGGACCGATCCTGCGGTCCGCCGGCCTCCCGCACGACCTGCGCAAGGCCCAGCCGTACTGCGGCTACGAGACGTACGACTTCGACGTCCCGACCACGGACACCGCCGACGCGTACGGGCGCTTCCTCATCCGGCTCGAAGAGATGCGCCAGTCGCTCGCGATCGTCGAGCAGTGCCTGGACCGGCTGCAGCCCGGCCCGGTCATGGTCACCGACAAGAAGATCGCCTGGCCCGCCCAGCTCGCGCTCGGCCCCGACGGCCTCGGCAACTCGCTCGACCACATCAAGAAGATCATGGGCACCTCCATGGAGGCCCTGATCCACCACTTCAAGCTGGTGACCGAGGGCTTCCGCGTCCCGCCGGGACAGGCGTACGCGGCCGTCGAGTCACCCAAGGGGGAACTCGGGGTGCACGCCGTGTCCGACGGAGGCACCCGCCCCTACCGGGTCCACTACCGGGACCCGTCCTTCACCAACCTGCAGGCCATGGCGGCGATGTGCGAGGGCGGCCAGGTCGCCGACGTCATCGTGGCCGTCGCCTCCATCGACCCCGTGATGGGAGGCGTCGACCGGTGACCACCATTCCTTCCGGGCCGGGCGTACAGCCACAGGGCACACAGCCGCAGGGCCCGGGGCCGCAGGGCGTCAGCCTGGGCATGCCCCAACTGCCCGCGCCCGACTATCCGGCCGACGTCCGGACCCGGCTCGAAGCGGACGCGCGCGAGGTCATCGCCCGCTACCCGGACTCCCGGTCCGCCCTCCTTCCGCTGCTGCACCTCGTGCAGTCGGAGGAAGGCCATGTCACGCGCACGGGGCAGCGGTTCTGCGCGGAGATGCTCGGCCTCACCACCGCCGAGGTGACCGCGGTCGCCACCTTCTACTCCATGTACCGCCGCAAGCCGAGCGGCGACTACCAGGTCGGCGTCTGCACCAACACGCTGTGCGCGGTCATGGGCGGTGACGCGATCTTCGAAGCCCTCCAGGAGCACCTGGGCGTCGGCAACGGCGAGACCACCGACGACGGCAAGGTCACCCTGGAGCACATCGAGTGCAACGCGGCCTGCGACTTCGCGCCGGTCGTGATGGTCAACTGGGAGTTCTTCGACAACCAGACCGTCGACAGCGCGAAGGGCCTCGTCGACGACCTGCGCGCGGGCACGCAGGTCGAGCCGACCCGCGGCGCCCCCCTGTGCACGTTCAAGGACACCGCCCGCATCCTGGCGGGCTTCCCCGACGAGCGCCCCGGCGCGGTCGAGGCGAGCGGCGGCGCGGGCCCCGCCTCGCTGGTGGGCCTGCGGCTGGCCAAGGGGGAGACGGGTCCCGCGCGCGTGGTGCATCCACGCGGCTCCGAGGCCGCCGGATCTCCCGGATCCGCCGGCCCTGCCGGGTCTGCCGGATCCTCGCGTGACGGGTCGGCGCACGACCCGTCCCCGGCCGACCCGTCGCCGTCCGGACAGCCCTCGTCCAAGCACCTCAGTTCGCACGACGCACCGCAGGACACGTCGGCGTCCGACCCGGACCACCCGGCCGGGCCCGCCGCCGAGGAGGGGGAGTGATGACCTTGTCCACTCAGTACGGGGGCACCTCCCGGCCACAGACCGGAGCGGACCCCGAGAAGGTGCTCGCACCGGTGCTGTCGGCCTTCTGGGACGAGGACAAGTCCTGGACGCTGGACACCTACCGGCGCCACGACGGCTACGAGGGCCTGCGCAAGGCGCTCGCCATGTCACCGGACGATCTCATCGCCTACGTGAAGGAATCCGGACTGCGCGGCCGGGGCGGCGCGGGATTCCCGACGGGAATGAAGTGGCAGTTCATTCCCCAGGGCGACGGAAAGCCTCACTATCTAGTTGTCAACGCCGACGAATCGGAGCCCGGGACCTGCAAGGACATCCCGCTCCTCTTCGCGAACCCGCACAGCCTCATCGAGGGCATCGTGATCGCCTGTTACGCGATCCGGTCTTCGCATGCGTTCATCTATCTGCGGGGTGAAGTCGTCCCCGTACTGCGGCGGTTGCACGAAGCCGTGCGCGAGGCGCAGGAGGCGGGCTACCTGGGGGGGAACATCCTGGGCAGCGGACTCGATCTCCAGCTCACCGTGCACGCGGGCGCGGGCGCGTACATCTGTGGTGAGGAGACCGCGCTCCTCGACTCGCTCGAAGGCCGCCGTGGGCAGCCGCGACTCCGTCCCCCCTTCCCTGCGGTCGCGGGACTTTATGCCTGTCCCACTGTGGTGAACAACGTCGAGTCGATCGCGTCGGTTCCCGCGATTCTCCACAAGGGCAAGGAATGGTTCCGCTCGATGGGCAGCGAGAAGTCGCCGGGCTTCACGCTCTACTCGCTCAGCGGCCATGTCACCAGCCCAGGACAGTACGAGGCCCCGCTCGGTGTCACCCTGCGCCAGCTCCTCGACATGAGCGGCGGCATCCGGGCCGGGCACCGCCTCAAGTTCTGGACGCCGGGCGGCTCCTCGACCCCGATGTTCACCGACGAACACCTCGACGTCCCCCTCGACTACGAGGGAGTGGGCGCCGCGGGTTCCATGCTCGGCACGAAGGCACTCCAGTGCTTCGACGAGACGACCTGTGTCGTGCGGGCCGTCACCCGGTGGACCGAGTTCTACGCCCACGAGTCCTGCGGCAAGTGCACACCCTGCCGCGAAGGGACGTACTGGCTCGTGCAGTTGCTGCGCGACATCGAGGCCGGCAAGGGCGTCATGTCCGACCTCGACAAGCTGAACGACATCGCCGACAACATCAACGGCAAGTCCTTCTGCGCCCTCGGTGACGGCGCCGCCTCACCGATCTTCTCCTCCCTCAAGTACTTCCGTGAGGAGTACGAGGAGCACATCACGGGCCGCGGCTGCCCCTTCGACCCCGCCAGGTCGACGGCCTGGGCCGACAAGGACAAGCACACGGAGGTGAACGCATGACCGTGACCACCAGCGCTCCCTCCGGAGGCGGGGAAGCGGCGGTCCCGCCGGAGGACCTCGTCTCGCTGACCATCGACGGCGTCGAGATCAGCGTGCCCAAGGGCACCCTGGTCATCCGCGCCGCCGAACAGCTCGGCATCGAGATCCCCCGCTTCTGCGACCACCCCCTCCTCGACCCGGCCGGCGCCTGCCGCCAGTGCATCGTCGAGGTCGAGGGCCAGCGCAAGCCCATGGCGTCCTGCACGATCACCTGCACGGACGGGATGGTCGTCAAGACCCATCTCACCTCTCCTGTCGCCGAGAAGGCCCAGAAGGGTGTGATGGAGCTGCTGCTCATCAACCACCCGCTGGACTGCCCCGTCTGCGACAAGGGCGGCGAGTGCCCGCTGCAGAACCAGGCCATGTCGCACGGCGACTCCGAGTCCCGCTTCGAGGGGAAGAAGCGGACGTACGAGAAGCCCGTCCCGATCTCCACCCAGGTGCTGCTGGACCGCGAGCGGTGCGTGCTGTGCGCCCGCTGCACCCGGTTCTCCAACCAGGTCGCGGGCGACCCCATGATCGAACTGATCGAGCGGGGCGCGCTCCAGCAGGTCGGCACCGGCGACGGCGACCCCTTCGAGTCGTACTTCTCCGGGAACACCATCCAGATCTGTCCCGTCGGGGCGCTCACCTCGGCGGCGTACCGATTCCGCTCGCGGCCCTTCGACCTCGTCTCCTCGCCGTCGGTGTGCGAGCACTGCTCCGGCGGCTGCGCGACCCGCACCGACCACCGGCGCGGCAAGGTCATGCGGCGCATCGCGGCCAACGACCCCGAGGTCAACGAGGAGTGGATCTGCGACAAGGGGAGGTTCGGCTTCCGGTACGCGCAGCAGCGGGACCGGCTGACGACACCCCTGGTGCGCGGCGAATCCGGTGCGCTGGAGCCCGCCTCGTGGCCCGAGGCACTGGAGGCGGCGGCCCAGGGGCTCCTGGCGGCCCGCTCCCGCGCCGGTGTCCTCACCGGCGGCCGGCTGACCGTCGAGGACTCCTACGCGTACAGCAAGTTCGCGCGCGTGGCCCTCGACACGAACGACATCGACTTCCGCGCGCGCGTACACAGCGCCGAGGAGGCCGACTTCCTGGCCGCCCGCGTCGCCGGCCGCGGCCGGGACCTCGACGGTACGGGCGTCACGTACACGGCGCTGGAGAAGGCGCCCGCGGTCCTGCTCGCCGGATTCGAGTCCGAGGAGGAGGCGCCCGGCGTCTTCCTGCGGCTGCGCAAGGCCTGGCGCGGACACGGACAGCAGACCTTCTCGCTGGCCACGCACGCCACCCGCGGACTGGAGAAGGCGGGCGGCACCCTGCTGTCGGCCGCCCCCGGCACCGAGACCGCGTGGCTGGACGCGCTCGCCTCCGGCACCGGCCTGGAGGACGACGGGGCGAAGGCCGCCGAGGCACTGCGCCTGCCGGGCGCCGTGATCGTCGTCGGGGAACGGCTGGCCTCCGTGGCGGGCGGGCTGACCGCCGCCGTACGGACCGCCACCGCCACCGGCGCCCAGCTCGTGTGGATCCCGCGCAGGGCCGGGGAGCGCGGCGCGATCGAGGCGGGGGCGATGCCCTCGCTGCTGCCCGGCGGACGCCCCGCCACCGACCCGCGCGCGCGGGACGAGGTCACCCAGGCCTGGAAGATCGCCGCGCTTCCGCACCGGCACGGCCGCGACACCGGACAGATCGTCGAGGCCGCCGCCACCGGCGAACTCTCCGCGCTCGTCGTGGCGGGCGTGGAGGTCGCCGACCTCCCCGACCCCACACGCGCGCGTGCGGCCCTGTCCGAGGTGGGCTTCCTGGTCTCGCTGGAACTGCGGCCCAGCGAGATCACCGAGCACGCGGACGTCGTGTTCCCGGTCGCCGCGGTCGCCGAGAAGGCGGGCACCTTCCTCAACTGGGAGGGCCGGGCGCGCCTCTTCGAGGCCGCTCTCAAGCCCGACCAGATGACCCGCAGGGTGGCGCCCACCGACGCGCGCGTCCTGCAGATGCTGGCCGACGCCATGGACGTCCACCTGGGGCTGCCCGACCTGCGGACCGTGCGCGCCGAACTGGACCGGCTCGGCGCCTGGGACGGGCCGCGGGCCACCGAACCGCTGGAGAGCGCGGCGCACGCGCCGCGGCCCGCCGCCGGGGAGGCCGTGCTCGCCGGGCACCGACTGCTGCTCGACCAGGGGCGCCTCCAGGAGGGCGACGAGGCGCTCGCCGGGACCCGGCACGAGGCCCACGCGCGCGTGTCGGCCGCCACGGCCGCCGAGGCGGGCGTCAAGGACGGCGACACGCTGGCCGTGACCGGACCCTCGGGAGCCGTCGAACTCCCGCTGCGGATCACGCAGATGCCCGACCGGGTGGTCTGGCTCCCGCTGAACTCCGCCGGGGGAGGCGTCGCCTCGGACACGGGCGCGACCCCCGGCGCACTCGTCCGCATCGGACCGGCGACGCTCGCCGGCGAGGCCCCCAAGGAGGTGGAGGCATGACCCCGAACCTCACCGCGTCGGTCCACCTGGCCGCGGAGGACCTCTCCGTGTTCGGCCGGGACGTCTGGTGGCTCGTCGTCATCAAGGCGGTCTTCTGCTTCGCCTTCCTGATGCTGACCGTGCTCTTCTCCATCGTGTGGGAGCGCAAGGTCGTCGCCTGGATGCAGCTGCGCATCGGCCCCAACCGGCACGGCCCCTGGGGCATGCTCCAGTCGCTCGCCGACGGCATCAAGCTGATGCTCAAGGAAGACCTGATCGTCAAGCGCGCGGACAAGGTCGTCTACGTCCTCGCGCCGATCGTGGCGGCCATCCCGGCCTTCATGGCGATCGCCGTGATCCCCTTCGGGCCGCCCGGCAACGAGATCTCGATCTTCGGCCAGCGCACCACCATGCAGCTCACCGACCTGCCGATCGCGATGCTCTACATCCTCGCGGTCGCCTCGGTCGGCATCTACGGCATCGTGCTCGCGGGCTGGTCCTCCGGGTCCACGTATCCGCTGCTCGGCGGCCTGCGCTCGTGCGCGCAGATGATCTCCTACGAGATCGCCATGGGCGCCGCGTTCGCGTCGGTGTTCCTGTACTCCGGCTCGATGTCCACCTCGGAGATCGTCGCCCAGCAGCAGGACCGCTGGTACATCGTCCTGCTGCCGGTGTCGTTCCTGATCTACATCGTGACGATGGTCGGCGAGACCAACCGCGCCCCCTTCGACATGCCGGAGTCCGAGGGCGACCTCGTCGGCGGCTTCAACACCGAGTACTCGTCCATCAAGTTCGCGCTGTTCATGCTCGCCGAGTACGTGAACATGGTGACCGTCTCGGCGGTCTCCGTGACGCTCTTCCTGGGCGGCTGGCGGGCTCCCTGGCCGATCAGCACCTTCTGGGAGGGCGCCAACCACGGCTGGTGGCCGATGCTGTGGTTCGTCGTCAAGGTGCAGCTGCTGCTGTTCTTCTTCATCTGGCTGCGCGGCACGCTGCCCCGCGTCCGCTACGACCAGCTGATGAAGCTCGGCTGGAAGGTCCTGATCCCGGTCTCCGTGGTCTGGCTGATGCTCGTGGCGACCGTACGGACCCTGCGCAACGAGAACTACGACTTCGCCGACATCGCCCTGTACGTGGGCGGCGGGGTCCTCGTCCTGCTGCTGCTCTCGTTCGTCGCCGACATGTTCCGCGAACGCAAGGACGCCGAGGGCGCCCGCCAGGCGCTGGACGACACCGCCGCCTTCGACCCGATGGCGGGCGGCTATCCCGTGCCGCCGCTGCCCGGACAGGAGTTGCCGCCGGTGCCCCGGCGCCGCCCGCGCCGGGAGCGGGAGTTGATTGTCAGTGGTGGCGTGAATACTGACAGTGACGGATCCGATGGACCTCGTGACGGAAAGGAGGCGTCCGATGGCTGATGAGCAGAAGGAGACCAAACCCGGTTTCCAGAACCCCGTCGCAGGCTTCGGCGTGACCTTCAAGGCCATGTTCAAGAAGCGGCTGACCGAGCAGTATCCGGAGCAGCAGAAGACCACCGCACCGCGCTTCCACGGCCGGCACCAGCTCAACCGGCATCCGGACGGCCTGGAGAAGTGCGTCGGCTGCGAGCTGTGCGCCTGGGCCTGTCCCGCCGACGCCATCTACGTGGAGGGCGCGGACAACACCGAGGAGGAGCGCTACTCCCCGGGCGAGCGGTACGGGCGCGTCTACCAGATCAACTACGCCCGCTGCATCCTGTGCGGCCTGTGCATCGAGGCGTGCCCCACGCGCGCGCTGACGATGACCAACGAGTTCGAGCTGGCCGACAGCAGCCGCGCCAACCTCATCTACACCAAGGAGCAGCTGCTCGCCGGTCTGGAGGAGGGCATGGTCGAGTCGCCGCACTCGATCTTCCCGGGCACGGACGAGCAGGACTACTACCGCGGGCTGGTCACGGAGGCCGCGCCGGGCACGGTGCCGCAGGTCGCCGTCTCCAAGGGCGAGGTCCCGCAGGAGGGCGAGTCCACCTTCGGTCCGGACGAGCCCGCCTCGGAGCAGGTGATCGGCCGATGACCGCTCAACTGGCCGCCCACTCAGGCTCCCTGGCCGCCGACGCCGGCACCTCGCTGGCGGCCTACTCGACCTCCACGGGCGAGGCCGTCCAGTTCTGGATCCTCGGTACGGTCGCGGTGATCGGCGCCCTGTGCACCGTCCTCATGAAGAAGTCGGTGCACAGCGCGCTCTGCCTCGCCGGAACCATGATCATTCTGGCGGTGTTCTACCTCGCCAACGGCGCCTACTTCCTGGGCATCGTGCAGGTCGTCGTCTACACCGGCGCGATCATGATGCTGTTCCTCTTCGTGGTCATGCTCGTCGGTGTCACCGCGGCGGACTCCCTGAAGGAGACCATCAGGGGCCAGCGCTGGCTGGCCGTCCTGTGCGGCCTCGGCTTCGGCATCCTGCTGTGCGCGGGCATCGGCAACGCGTCACTGAGCGAGTTCGAGGGCCTGGCCCAGGCCAACGCCGGCGGCAACGTGGAGGGCCTCGCGGCCCTCATCTTCACGAAGTACGTCTTCGCCTTCGAGATCACCGGCGCCCTGCTCATCACGGCTGCCGTCGGCGCCATGGTGCTCACCCACCGCGAGCGCACCGAGCGGGCCAGGACCCAGCGCGAGCTGGCCGAGGCACGTGTCCGGGCGAACAAGCAGCTTCCGCCGCTGCCCGCACCCGGTGTGTACGCCCGGCACAACGCGGTGGACATCGCCGGTCTCCTCCCGGACGGCACCCCGTCCGAACTGACCGTCATCAGCACGCTGCGCGAGCGCGGCCAGATCCGCGATGTGTCGGACCAGGCCATCAAGGACCTCAAGGCGCTCGAACAGCGTTCCGGGGAGCGGCTCGGCCGCGAAGGCCGCGAAGAGGAGGCCGCGAAGTGAACCCCGTCAACTATCTCTACCTCGCCGCCCTGTTGTTCACGATCGGCGCCTCGGGTGTCCTGATCAGGCGCAACGCGATCGTGGTGTTCATGTGCATCGAGCTGATGCTCAACGCCTGCAACCTCGCGTTCGTCGCCTTCTCCCGGATGCACGGCAATCTCGACGGCCAGATCATCGCGTTCTTCACGATGGTCGTCGCCGCCGCGGAGGTCGTGGTCGGGCTCGCGATCATCGTGTCGCTGTTCCGTTCCCGCCACTCGGCCTCGGTCGACGACGCCAGCCTGATGAAGCTGTAAGGGGTCGCTGAATCGTGGAGAATCTGATTGCGCTGCTGGTAGCGGCGCCTCTGCTCGGAGCGGCCGTACTGCTGTGCGGCGGCAGGCGGCTCGATGCCGTCGGCCACTGGATCGGCACGGTCCTCGCGTCCGCCTCCTTCGTGATCGGCGCGATCCTCTTCGCCGACATGCTGGGCAAGGACGAGGAGCACCGGGCCCTCGCGCAGCACCTGTTCAGCTGGATCCCCGTCGAGGGCTTCCAGGCGGACGTCGCCTTCCAGCTCGACCAGCTGTCGATGACGTTCGTGCTGCTGATCACCGGCGTCGGCTCGCTCATCCACGTGTACTCGATCGGGTACATGGAGCACGACGAGCGCCGCCGCCGCTTCTTCGGCTATCTGAACCTGTTCCTCGCGGCGATGCTGCTGCTCGTCCTCGCCGACAACTACCTGCTGCTGTACGTCGGCTGGGAGGGCGTGGGCCTCGCCTCGTACCTGCTCATCGGTTTCTGGCAGCACAAGCCCAGTGCCGCGACCGCCGCGAAGAAGGCCTTCCTGGTCAACCGCGTCGGCGACATGGGCCTGTCGATCGCCATCATGCTGATGTTCACCACCTTCGGGACCTTCGCCTTCGGGCCGGTCCTGGAGGCCACCGGTGAGACGGGCGAGGGCAAGCTCACCGCCATCGGATTGATGCTGCTGCTCGCCGCGTGCGGCAAGTCCGCCCAGGTGCCGCTGCAGTCCTGGCTCGGCGACGCGATGGAGGGCCCGACCCCGGTCTCGGCCCTTATCCACGCCGCGACCATGGTGACCGCCGGTGTGTACCTGATCGTCCGCTCCGGGGAGATCTTCAACGCCGCCCCTGACGCCCAGCTCGTCACCACCGTCGTCGGAGCGGTCACGCTGCTCTTCGGTGCGATCGTCGGTTGCGCCAAGGACGACATCAAGAAGGCGCTCGCCGGTTCGACCATGTCGCAGATCGGCTACATGATCCTCGCGGCGGGCCTCGGCCCGATCGGGTACGTCTTCGCGATCATGCACCTGGTGACGCACGGCTTCTTCAAGGCCGGGCTCTTCCTCGGCGCCGGTTCGGTCATGCACGGCATGAACGACGAGGTCGACATGAGGAAGTACGGCGGCCTGCGCAAGCACATGCCCATCACCTTCGTGACGTTCGGCCTCGGCTACCTCGCCATCATCGGCTTCCCGGGCCTGTCCGGCTTCTTCTCCAAGGACAAGATCATCGAGGCCGCCTTCGCCAAGGGCGGCACCGAGGGCTGGATCCTCGGAAGCGTCGCCCTGCTGGGCGCGGCCATCACCGCGTTCTACATGACGCGCGTGATGCTGATGACGTTCTTCGGAGAGGAGCGCTGGCGCAACCGGCCGACCGCCTCCCCGGCCGAGTCGGACGTGGAGCCGGCCGCCGAGCACCAGGGCGCCCACGCGGAGCCGCACCCGCACGAGTCGCCGAGGTCCATGACGATCCCCATGATCGTGCTGGCCTTCGGATCGGTCTTCGCGGGCGGCTTCTTCGGCATCGGCGACCGCTTCCTGCACTGGCTGGAGCCCGTCACCGAGCACGCGCACGGACACCCGCCGATCGGCGCGACCACCGTCACCCTCTCCACGATGGTCGTGCTCGTCATCGGCGTCGGCCTCGCCTGGCTCCAGTACGGGCGCCGCCCCGTCCCGGTCGTCGCCCCGCGCGGCTCCCTGCTCACCCGGGCCGCCCGGCGCGACCTCCTCCAGGACGACTTCAACCACGTCGTCCTGGTGCGCGGCGGCGAACACCTCACGCGCTCCCTGGTGTACGTCGACCACACCCTGGTCGACGGGGTCGTCAACGGCACGGCGGCCTCGATGGGCGGTCTGTCCGGACGGCTCCGCAAGCTGCAGAACGGCTACGCGCGCTCGTACGCCGTCTCGATGTTCGGCGGTGCGGCGATCCTCATCGCCGCGACCCTGCTGATGAGGGCGGTCTGATACCGATGTCCTTTCCTCTGCTGACAGCGACGGCGGCCCTCCCGGCGATCGGGGCGATCGCCACGGCCGCCGTGCCGGCCGCCCGCCGCACCGCCGCCAAATGGCTGGCGCTGCTCGTCTCGCTCGCCACCCTGGCCCTCGCCGTCGTCGTCCTGGTCCGCTTCGACCCCGACGGCGACCGCTACCAGCTCACCGAATCGCACTCCTGGATCAAGGACTTCGGGGTGCGGTACGAGCTGGGCGTGGACGGCATCGCGGTGGCGCTGATCGCGCTGACCGCCCTGCTCATCCCGTTCGTGATCCTCGCGGGCTGGCACGACGCCGACCCGCTGGAGACCCACAGCAGCCGGTGGCGGCCGACCCAGGGCTTCTTCGCCCTGATCCTCGGCGTCGAGGCGATGGTGATCATCTCCTTCGAGGCCACCGACGTCTTCCTCTTCTACATCTTCTTCGAAGCCATGCTCATCCCGATGTACTTCCTCATCGGCGGCTTCGGGGACCGGGCCCACGCGGGCTCGGACGAACACGCGGCGGCACAGCGTTCGTACGCCGCCGTGAAGTTCCTCCTCTACAACCTGGCCGGCGGCCTGATCATGCTGGCCGCCGTGATCGGCCTCTACGTGGTGGCGGGGAACTTCTCGCTCCAGGAGATCGCCGAGGCCCGCGCCAACGGCTCGCTGGACATGGCGACCAACACCGAACGATGGCTGTTCCTGGGCTTCTTCTTCGCCTTCGCGGTGAAGGCGCCCCTGTGGCCGCTGCACACCTGGCTGCCGAACGCCATGGGGGAGTCCACCGCCCCGGTCGCCGTCCTGATCACCGCGGTGGTCGACAAGGTCGGCACCTTCGCGATGCTCCGCTTCTGCCTCCAGCTCTTCCCGGAGGCCTCGAAGTGGGCGACGCCCGTGATCCTCGTCCTCGCCCTGATCAGCATCGTCTACGGGGCGCTGCTCGCGGTCGGCCAGCGCGACATCAAGCGCCTGGTGGCGTACGCGTCGATCTCCCACTTCGGGTTCATCATCATGGGCATCTTCGCGATGACCAGCCAGGGCCAGTCGGGCGCGACGCTCTACATGGTCAACCACGGGATCTCGACCGCCGCGCTGATGCTGGTGGCCGGCTTCCTGATCACCCGGCGCGGCTCGCGCCTGATCGCCGACTACGGAGGGGTGCAGAAGGTCGCCCCGGTGCTCGCCGGCACCTTCCTGATCGGCAGCCTGGCGACGCTGTCGCTGCCGGGACTCGCACCGTTCGTCAGTGAGTTCCTGGTCCTGATCGGCACGTTCGCGCGCTACCCGGTGATCGGGATCATCGCCACCTTCGGCATCGTCCTCGCCGCGCTCTACACCCTCGTCCTCTACCAGCGGACGATGACGGGCCCGGTGAAGCCCGAGGTCTCGGCGATGCCCGACCTCAAGGTGCGCGAGCTCGTGGTGGTCGCCCCCCTGATCGCTTTGCTGATCTTCCTCGGCGTCTATCCGAAGCCCCTGACCGACATCGTCAACCCGGCGGTCAAGCAGACCATGTCCGACGTACACAAGAAGGACCCCAAGCCCGAGGTGGAGGCCGCCAAGTGAGCGCTACAGCCGTCCACAGCCTGTGGACAACGGCGGCCGATCCGATCCAGAAGATCGACGCGCCGAACATCGAGTACGGGCAGCTGTCGCCCACCCTGATCGTCATCGGGGCGGCGGTGATCGGCATCCTGGTCGAGGCCTTCGTGCCCCGCAGGTCCCGCTACTACGTGCAGGTCTTCGTCTCCGTCGTCGCCCTCGCCGCCGCGTTCGCCGCGGTGGTCGCCCTCGCGGCGAGCGGATACGGCACCACGAAGGCCGGGATCGCCGCGATGGGCGCCGTCGCGGTCGACGGACCCGCGCTCTTCCTGCAGGGCGTCATCCTGCTGGCCGGTGTACTGGGCGTGTTCACGTTCGCCGAACGGCGCCTCGATCCCGTGGCGCACGGCAACCGCGTCGACTCGTTCGCCGCACAGGCCGCCTCCGTACCGGGCAGCGACAGCGAGAAGGCCGCGGTCAAGGCGGGATTCACCACCACCGAGGTGTTCCCGCTGCTGCTCTTCGCCATCGGCGGCATGCTCGTCTTCCCCGCGGCGAACGACCTGCTGACCCTCTTCATCGCGCTGGAGGTCTTCTCGCTGCCGCTGTACCTGCTGTGCGCCGTGGCCCGCCGCAAGCGGATCATGTCGCAGGAGGCCGCGGTCAAGTACTTCCTGCTCGGCGCCTTCGCCTCCGCGTTCACCCTCTTCGGCATCGCCCTGCTCTACGGCTACGCCGGCTCCGTGTCGTACGCGACGATCGCCCAGGTCGTCGACGGCACGGTCGAGACGGTGAACCCGGCCCTCGCCGACACCATGGGCAACGACGCGCTGCTGCTCATCGGCGCCGCGATGGTCGTCATGGGCCTGCTCTTCAAGGTCGGCGCGGTGCCGTTCCACATGTGGACCCCGGACGTCTACCAGGGCGCTCCGACCCCGGTGACCGGCTTCATGGCCGCCGCGACCAAGGTGGCCGCCTTCGGCGCGCTGCTGCGGCTCCTGTACGTCGTCCTGCCGGGCCTGCGCTGGGACTGGCGGCCGGTGATGATGGGCGTCGCGGTCGTCACCATGCTGGGCGGCGCGATCGTCGCGATCACCCAGACCGACATCAAGCGGCTCCTCGCGTACTCGTCCATCGCGCACGCGGGATTCATCCTCGCGGGTGTCATCGCGATGACACCGGACGGTGTGTCGTCGGTGCTCTTCTACCTGGGCGCCTACTCGTTCGTGACGATCGGCGCGTTCGCGGTGGTCACCCTCGTGCGCGACGCGGGCGGCGAGGCCACGCACCTGTCCAAGTGGGCCGGCCTCGGACGCAGGTCACCGCTGGTGGCGGCCGTGTTCGCGGTCTATCTGCTGGCCTTCGCGGGCATCCCGCTGACCTCCGGCTTCGCGGGCAAGTTCGCCGTGTTCAAGGCGGCGGCCGAGGGCGGTGCGAGTGCGCTGGTCGTGGTCGGTGTGATCTCGTCGGCCATCGCGGCGTTCTTCTACATCCGGGTGATCGTGCTGATGTTCTTCAGCGAGCCGCGTCCGGAGGGACCCACGGTCGCCGTGCCGTCGCCCCTGACGATGACGGCCATCGCGGTGGGCGTGGCGGTCACGCTGGTGCTCGGTGTGGCGCCGCAGTACTTCCTGGACCTGGCGGGTCAGGCGGGCGTCTTCGTCCGCTGAGGTCTCCCGGTCCGTGGGCCCCGGTTC
>NZ_JBHWZP010000192.1:0-18129 GCF_042728395.1 Streptomyces sp. NPDC060205 | reverse complement strand
GATGCCGCCGGTCCTTCTCGCTTTAGCGCTCTTTGTCCACTTTGCCTTCCGTACAAGGCCGTTCATACGCCACTTCTGGGCAGGCTGTGACGTAGTGGGCGGCAGCGGAGGGGTGGACGGGCCTGCCGTGGGGGTGGTTGTGGTGATTACCCTGGGGTTGGCGCGGCAGTAGTACCCGAGGACGGGACCGCCGCCTCACAGGGGGATCCGGGGCGCGTCGAAAGGCCCCGGACGACGAGAACGGTCGCCCCAGCTCGGCATGAGGGTGCTCGACCACACCAGGAGGAATTGTGAACAGCGATCGGGACGGGATCCGCGGGGGCTGGGCCACACCCGGCGATGACCAGTCCGACGCGGAGTCCGCCGTCGAGACGACGGGCGAGTTCACCATCGACTACGCCCCTCCTGCCTGGTACACGCAGAACGCGTCAGGCAGTTCGGACGGAGCGTCTCCGGCCGCGCCGGAGGCGGACACGACGGACGAGCCGGACGCAGCGGATACACCGGACGCACCGGACGAGGCGAAGCAGCCCGGGCAAGCGGGGGCGGGCGCGCATCCTGAGCGGGACGCGGCCGACCCGGCCGACGCGGCGCCGGTGGCCCGCAAGGCTCCGGTCGAGCCGTCGTTCGGCCCTCGGCTTCCGGGCGTGCCCGCGTTCGCCTCCGGGACTCCCTACAGCAAGCCGGTCGCGCCTCCTGTTCCTCCCGCCGCTCCGGCCAGGGGGCCTTCCGTCGTCCCGAACCTGCCGAACTTCCCGGCCCCGGGGCAAGGGACGGGGCAGGGGCAGAGCCAGGACCAGGGCAGGCAGTCGTGGTCCCCGCCGAGTGCGCCGGTTCCTCCGATCGCCGCTCCTCGCGCCGCGCAGGCTCCCGGCGACGCCGAGGGCGGCAACACCGCCAGCGGCGACATCGAGAGCGGCGCGACGCTGCGGATCTCCCCCGGCGCGGTGAAGCGGGAGGCCGCGGAGCGGGCCGCTGCCGCTTCCCCGCCCGCGGGCGGGCGCGTACCCGACGCCGAGGCGGCTCCTCCCGTGCCCGAGGCGGAGCGCGAGCCCGAGGCCGCCGCCCCGCACGAGGTGGCCGACGCTCCGAAGAGCACCGACGCGGAGGTCGTCCAGGTCGCGTTCGGCAGTCGGTCCGAGGACGACGACGATCAGGTGGACGAAGGAGCCGAGGAGGCGCCTTCGGCGAACGTGGACGAGGACGAGAAGCGGGAGGACCAGGAGCCGCAGGACGAGGTCTCGGCGCCGGCCCCGGTTTCGGTCCCGACGCCGGTTTCGGCCCCGACGCCGGTTTCGGTCCCGACGCCGGTTTCGGTCCCGGACCCCGCCCCGGCCGCACGGACGTTCACGGACGACGACGAGCCACGACCGGTTGACGCCCTCGCACAGAACTCCGGCGCCCCCGACGATTCCGCGCCCGTGAAGGCCGCCGAGCAGGAGAAGGCGTCGCCGACGGGCGGGGCCGAGCCCCAGGACGCCGTCGCGGAACCCGCTCCGGACGCGGCCGACGTCGTACAGGACGCGCCTGCCGCGTGGACCCCGCCGCCGCTGCCGCAGGGCGGACTGCCGCCGCTGCCGCCGTCGTACCAGCCTGCCGCGCCCGCTGCCGCCGGACAGTGGCCCACGGCGACGGAGGATGCGGACGGGCGACCGCAGGCCGACGCTCCGGCTCAGCCGTCCGCGCCGCCGCAGGGACAGCCGTTCCAGCCGCAGGCGCCGCAGCCCTCCCCGCCGGCCTGGCCCGGCTCGCCCGCCACGCCTGGTGCGCCGGTCGCCGCCGGTACGCCCGCTCCCGGTGCTCCGGCGTCGCCGGCTCAGCCCGGTGGTTACGGGTTCCCGCAGTTCAGCGCTCCTGCTCCCGGTACGACTCCGGGGGCTCAGGACGGCGTTCCCGGTACTCCCCCGGCGGCCCAGGCAGCCCCTGGCTTCCCGCAGCCTCAGCCGCAGCAACCTCAGCAGCCGCAGCCCGGGAATCCGACCGCGCCTGCGGCCCAGGCTCCCGTGCCGGGTGCCGCGCCGGTCGCGGGTCCGGGACCGCAGGGCGGTTACGGCTTCCCGCAGCCCGGGCCCGTCGCCGCACAGCCCCCTGTCGCCCCTGCCGCCCCCGCGCCTCAGGACGGCTACGGTCTCCAGCAGCCGGCGCAGCCCGCGCAGCCCGCCGAGGACCTGAGCGGCGCCTTGGAAGAGGCGCGGCGTGCGCGGCGGGCAGCTGCTCAGCAGGCCCAGCCCGTGCAGCCCGCCCAGCCCGATCCGGCTGCTGCCGACGCGCCCGCGCAGGCCCCTGGTTACGGTTTCCCGCAGCCGGCCGCTCCGGCTCAGCCGGGCACTCCCGCGGCGAACACGCCCAACGCCCCCGCTCCCCAGCCGGGTTATGGCTTCCCGCAGCCGGGCGTTCCCGACTCGCCTGCCCAGCAGGGGGGTTACGGGTTCCCGCAGCCGCAGGCTCCGCAGGCCCCGGCTCCTCAGCAGCCGGCCGCGCAGCCGTTCCCGCAGCAGGGCCAGCCCTATCAGCAGCCTCCGGCCCAGCCGCAGCCGCAGCCGCAGCCGCAGGCCCAACAGCCCCAGGCCCAGGCCCAGCCGGAACAGCAGGCCCCCGTCGATCCCCGTACCGGTAGCGCCTGGCCGCAGCCCGTGCAGCACGATCAGCGGGAGCGGACCAACCCGGGGGCACCGCTCGGCTACACGGCGGCCGTGGAGCTGTCGTCCGACCGGCTGCTCAACAACAAGAAGCAGAAGGCCAAGAGCGGGCGGCCCACGGCCGGGGCGTCCCGGTTCAAGCTCGGCGGCAAGAAGGAGGAGGTCGAGCGGCAGCGCAAGCTCGACCTGATCCGGACCCCGGTGCTGTCGTGCTACCGCATCGCCGTCATCAGCCTCAAGGGCGGCGTGGGCAAGACGACCACGACGACCGCCCTCGGCGCCACGCTCGCCACCGAGCGACAGGACAAGATCCTCGCGATCGACGCCAACCCGGACGCCGGCACGCTCGGCCGCCGGGTGCGCCGGGAGACCGGCGCCACGATCCGTGACCTCGTCCAGGCGATCCCATACCTCAACTCGTACATGGACATCAGGCGGTTCACCTCGCAGGCCCCGTCGGGTCTTGAGATCATCGCCAACGACGTCGACCCGGCCGTGTCGACGACGTTCAACGACGAGGACTACCGGCGCGCGATCGACGTGCTCGGCAAGCAGTACCCGATCATCCTCACGGACTCCGGTACGGGTCTGCTGTACAGCGCCATGCGCGGGGTGCTCGACCTCGCCGACCAGCTCATCATCATCTCGACGCCGTCCGTGGACGGTGCCAGCAGCGCCAGTACGACGCTGGACTGGCTGTCGGCGCACGGGTACGCGGATCTGGTGTCGCGGTCCCTCACCGTCATCTCCGGGGTGCGCGAGACCGGCAAGATGATCAAGGTGGACGACATCGTCAGCCACTTCGAGACGCGCTGCCGCGGCGTGGTCGTCGTACCGTTCGACGAGCATCTGGCGGCGGGCGCCGAGGTCAATCTCGACATGATGCGGCCGAAGGTGCGCGAGGCGTACTTCAACCTCTCGGCGCTGGTCGCGGAGGACATCGCACGGCACCAGCAGTCGCAGGGCCTGTGGACGTCGGACGGCAACCCGCCGCCGGTCGCGGCCCCGCCGATGCCCGGGCAGCCCATGCCGGGTCAGCCCGTACCCGGCCAGCAGTACCCGGGGCAGCCCGCGCCGGGCCAGCATCCCGGGCAGTTCCCCCAGCAGGGCCAGCCCGCGCAGCCGGCTCAGCCGTACCAGCAGCCGCAACACCAGCCCGGGCAGCCGCACCCCGGTCAGCCCTATCCGCCGCACGGGGCCGCGCTGCCGCAGGGAGCTCCGCCGCAGCAGCCCGGTCCGGCGGGGTACCCCGCTCCCCAGAGCTGGCAGCCCCAGCCCGGGCAGCAGCCGGGTCAGCCGGGTGCGCCCTTCCAGCAGCCTCCGGCCGCGCCGGCGCCCGGCCAGCCCTTCAACCCGAACGCGCCCGCCCCCGCTCCCGGGCAGCAGTTCCAGCCGGGTGCGCCCTACCAGCCGCAGCCCCAGCCCCCGCAGGCGGAGCAGGGCGGTCAGGACTCCCAGGGTCAGGGCCAACCCCAGACCCCTCCGCCCGCGCCGCCCCGCCAGTAACCGCTCGCACAGTCGACGCGTACAGGCTGACCCGTACGGTCTAATCCTCGGCCGTCGGTCCAGCCTCAGGGCCCGCCCCGTACACCCACGGCGCGGGCCCTCGGCGTACCCCGGGAGGGCTGTGGCGCGCCCGGTGCCAAAACGCCGTCGTACCAGCCCCGTTCCGTGCCGCCAGCCCTCTACCAGGCACCCTTCACCGGTCTGGACCAATGACCATGAAATCCGGGTCAACTCGTTATTTCCGCAGGCCACACGGGGTTCACGGGCCGTTGACGCATGCCGACCAGCGCTGATAGACACGCACATCGACCCGGCCGCGGTCACCGGATCGGCAGGGCAACAGCCCATCTCCGTGCGAGTGATGACGTGAGGTCAGCGAGCCATGGACACAGACGACCAGTACGGTGCGGGGCGCTCCGCCGAGGGTTCGGTCAATCGTTCGCGGGTTCGTCGTCCGCGGGAGCGTCGTGGCTGGGCGCGCCCAAGCGGCGGAGCCGCACATGTCACAGCCCCGCGCTCCTCACGGGGCGCTGTCGTGCGGCTCTTCGCGACCGCCGCGGCTGCCGCCCTCACCCTCACCGTCGGTCAGATGACTCCGCTCGGCCCGGCTCCCCAGCAGGCCGAAGCGAAAGACGACAAGCAGGTCCTCACCGTCGCGGTGGCGCAGAGTGTGGACTCGCTGAGTCCGTTCCTGGCGGCGCGGCTGGTCAGTACGAGCATCCACCGGCTCATGTACGAGTACCTGACCAACTACGACCCGAAGGACAACCACGCGATCCCGGGCCTGGCCACCAAGTGGGAGCCCTCGGCCGACAAGCTGACCTGGACCTACACGATCCGCGACAACTCGAAGTGGTCGGACGGGAAGCAGGCCACCGCCGAGGACGCGGCGTGGACGTTCAACACGATGATGACCGACGAGGGCGCGGCCACCGCGAACGGCAGTTTCGTCGCGAACTTCAAGAAGGTCACCGCGCCGAGCCCCACGAAACTGGTCATCGAGCTGAAGAAGCCGCAGGCCACGATGGCCGCGCTGGACGTGCCGATCGTGCCGAAGCACGTCTGGGAGAAGGTCGACGACTTCTCCGAGTTCAACAACGACAAGAAGTTCCCGATCGTCGGCAACGGCCCCTTCGTCCTGACGGCGTACAAGGCCGACAGCTACGTACGGCTGAAGCCCAACAAGTCGTTCTGGCGCGGGGCTCCGAAGTTCGACGAGCTGGTCTTCAAGTACTACAAGGACGGGGACGCGGCGGTCGCGGCGCTGCAGAAGGGCGAGGTGTCGTTCGTCTCCGGGCTGACGCCCGCGCAGGCCGCGGCGCTGAAGAGCCAGCAGGACGTCACGGTCAACGACGCGCCGGGCCGCCGGTTCTACGCGCTCGCCACCAACCCGGGCGCGCAGGCCAAGGACGGCAAGAAGTTCGGCGACGGGCACGAGTCGCTGAGGAACCAGCAGGTCCGGCGGGCGCTGTTCACGGCCGTGGACCGCAAGACCGTCATCGACAAGGTCTTCCAGGGCCACGCGGTGGAGGGCGAGGGCTACATCCCGCCGCGCTTCTCCCCGTACTTCTGGAAACCGGCGGACGGCCGGCGGATCTCGTACGATCCCGCCGAGGCCGCCCGGCTCCTCGACGAGGCGGGCTACAAGAAGAACGGTGACGGCAAGCGCGTCGGCAAGAACGGCAAGCCGATCACCTACCGCGTCCTGTGCCATGCCACGGATCCGCAGGACAAGGCGGTCGGGAAGTATCTGCAGGAGTGGTGGGGCAAGCTCGGCATCGGCGTCTCGCTCGACTGCCGGGACAACGTGAGCGACCCCTGGCTCGCGGGCGAGTACGACCTCGCCTTCGACGGCTGGTCCGTCAACCCCGACCCCGACTTCGTCCTGTCCATCCACACCTGTGCGGCCCTGCCGGCGACGCCCAAGGACATCGGCGCGACCGACAACTTCATCTGCGACAAGAAGTACGACGAGCTGTACGCCCAGCAGCTCGCCGAGTACGACGCCACCAAGAGGGCGGAAATCGTCAAGCGGATGGAGTCGCGGCTGTACGACACCGGGTACATGAACGTCATGGCGTACCCGAACGCGGTCGAGGCCTATCGCACGGACCAGATCGCGTCGATCACGAAGATGCCCGAGGCCGCGGGCAACATCTACGGCCAGGACGGCTACTGGAGCTGGTGGTCGGCGACTCCGGCCGCCGCCAGCGAGTCCTCCGACGACTCAAGCCAGACAGGCGTCATCATCGGCATCGTCGCGGGTGTCGTGATCCTCGCGGGGCTCGGGGCGTTCTTCGCGCTGCGCCGCCGCGCGACCGCCGAGGACCGCGAATAGCCCTCGGCGAGCCGGGACAACCGAGAGTGGCCCAACAGTGAAGGCCGTTCATGACCGCTGAAGCGACACCCTCGCTGGTGGGGAAGACCGGTGGTCCGGCCGAGGCCGGTCCGCCGGCGGCCCGCGGACCTCGGGGACGCGGCACCGCGTATCCGCGGTACGTGGCCGGCAAGCTGGGCGGCGCGGCCGTCTCCCTGCTCGCCGTCCTCGTCACCAGCTTCTTCCTCTTCCGGCTGATCCCCGGCGACCCGGTGAAGTTCATGACGGGCGGACGCCAGGTGTCGGCCGAGCAACTGGCTTCGTACAGACGGGAGTTCGGGCTCGAACTGCCGTTGTGGCAGCAGTTCACCGACTACTGCGGCAAGGCGCTCACCGGGGATCTGGGCACCTCGTACCAGTTCCGGGCGCCGGTCATGGACAAGATCAGCGAGGCCCTGCCGAACACGCTGCTGCTCACGGGGACGGCGTTCGTCCTCTACACGGCCCTCGGCGTCGTCCTCGGCACCCGCGCCGCCTGGCGCAACGGCGGCCTCGGCGACCGCCTGAACACCGGTCTCGCACTGACCCTCTACTCGATCCCGTCGTTCTGGCTGGGCCTGCTGCTGATCATCGTCTTCTCGGTGGGGATCGGGCCGGTCCCGGGCCTCTTCCCGACGGGCGGCATGGAGTCCGGCAACGAGGAGGGTTTCGGTTACGTCCTCGATGTCGCCCACCATCTGGTCCTGCCCGTGGTGACGCTGGTCGCGGTCGAGTACGGGCAGACCCTGCTGGTCACGCGTTCGGCGCTGCTCGACGAGATGGGCAGCGACTATCTGACGACCGCGCGGGCCAAGGGTCTGCGGGACGATCTCGTACGCCGCCGCCACGCGGTGCCGAACGCGCTGCTGCCGACGATGACGCTGATCTTCATCAACCTCGGCCGGACCGTCGCCGGGGTGATCCTCGTCGAGACGGTCTTCTCCTGGCCCGGTCTCGGCGGGCTCTTCTACCAGGCGCTGAGCGTGCCCGATCTGCCGCTGGTGCAGGGCCTGTTCTTCGTCTTCGCCGCCGCGGTGATCGTGATGAACACGCTCGCCGACCTGATCTATCCGCTGCTCGACCCGAGGGTGGGCCGATGACGACGACGGACCCGGACGAGCCGATGCCCGTCCCGGACGAATCCGTGACGGCCCGGGACGAGCCGCTGACGGCCTCGCCGGCCCCCGCGAAGGCCGGTCCCCGTGCCCTCGCCCGGCAGCGCCGCCGCGCCTCCGCCGTCCGCTTCTGGCAGCGGTACCGCACCCACCGCTCCGGTCTCTTCGGGCTGGCCGCGCTCACGCTCTTCGCCCTGGTCGCGCTGACCGCTCCGCTGACCGTCGGCTCCGACGTGCAGAGCGTGACCGGCGCGCCCGGGCGGCCCATGGAGAGCCCGAGCCCCGCATTCCCGCTGGGCACCGACCAGTTCGGGCGCAGCCTGCTCGGCCTGGTGGTGTGGGGTTCCCGGGTGTCCCTGCTCGTGGGGCTGCTCGCCGCCGTCCTCTCCGTCGCGATCGGCGCACTGATCGGCATCACCGCCGGTCACTTCCGCGGCTGGTACGCGACGGTGATGATGCGGATCACGGACTGGTTCCTGGTCATGCCGACGCTGGTGCTTGCCATCGCGCTCGCGACCGTGATGTCCCGCTCGCTCGGCACGATCATCCTGGCGATCGGGGTCACGACGTGGCCGACGACGGCCCGGCTGGTGCGTGCGCAGACCCTCGCCGTGGAGTCCAGGCCGTACATCGAACGCGCGAAGGCCCTGGGCGGCGGCCACTGGCACGTCATGTCCCGTCACGTCCTGCCCAATGTCATGCCGCTGGTGCTCGCGCAGACGACCCTGATCATCTCCTCCGCGATCCTCGCCGAGGCGACGCTCGCCTTCCTCGGCCTCGGCGATCCGACGGTCGTCTCCTGGGGCGGTCTGCTCCAGGACGCGCGTGAGGCGGGCGCGGTGAGCGCCGGGAAGTGGTGGTACCTCGTGCCGCCGGGCATCGCGATCGCCGTCGTGGCCCTCGCGTTCACGCTGTGCGGGCGTGCCGTGGAATCCGTCCTCAATCCCAAGCTGGGGGTGGCCCGTTGAGCACACCGACCACGCGACACCTGCTGGACGTACGGAACCTGGAGGTGACGTACGCCGGAGGAGTGGCCGCCGTGCGCGGGGTGAACCTCACCGTGGGCGCCGGGCAGAAGGTCGGCATCGCGGGCGAGTCCGGCTGCGGCAAGTCCACGCTGGCGCTCGCGCTGCTGCGGCTGCTGCCGGCCGGGGCCCGGGTGAGCGGGGAGATCCTCCTCGACGGCGAGGACGTACTGACCATGAAGTGGGGGCGGGTACGGGCGGTCCGCTGGGCCGGTGCCTCGATCGTCTTCCAGGGCGCGATGCACTCGCTCAACGCCGTGCACCGCGTCGGGGACCAGATCGCCGAGCCGATCCTGCTGCACCGCAAGGCCACGGCGGCGGGCGCGCGGAAGCGGACCGGCGAGCTGCTGGAGCAGGTGGGCCTTCCGGCGGCGCGGGCGTCCGCGTATCCGCACGAGCTGTCCGGCGGGCAGCGGCAGCGCGTGATGATCGCGATGGCGTTGGCCTGCGATCCCCGCCTGATCGTCGCCGACGAGCCGACCACCGCGCTCGACGTGATGATCCAGGCGCAGATCCTGCGCCTCATCCAGCAGCTCGTCTGCGAGCAGGAGCTGGGCCTCGTCATGATCAGCCACGACCTCGCGGTCCTGTCGGACACCTGCGACCGGCTCGCGGTGATGTACGCGGGCCGGGTGGTCGAGGAGGGGCCCGCCCGCCGGGTGTACGAGGACGCCCGGCACCCGTACGGGCAGGCGCTGTCGGCCGCCTTCCCGCGCATCGGGGACACCGGGTCGCGGTTCGCGCCGCGCGGGCTGCCCGGGGACCCGCCCGATCCGGTCGCGCTGCCGTCCGGCTGCGCGTTCCACCCCCGCTGCGCGGTGGCCCTGGACTCGTGCACCTCGCAGGACCAGCTCCTGCGCCCGGCCGCCCCGGACCACCGGGCGGCGTGCGTGCACGCGGACACGGCGGGTTCGGGAGGTCCGGGAGGTCCGGGAGGTTCGGCGGGTCCGGAGGGTTCGTCTGGTTCGGAGGGCCCGGAGGGTTCGGAGGGTCCGGAGGGTTCGGGAGGTTCGGCGGGTCCGGAGGGTCTAGCTGGTTCGGCGGGTTCGGCGGGTCCTGTGAGTTCCGCGAGTTCAGCCGCCTCTGCGGGCTCAGGCGTCTCTACGGGTTCAGCCGCCTCTGCAGGCTCAGCCGGCTCTACGGGTTCAGCCGGCTCTGCGGGCTCGGCGGGATCGGCCGACTCTGCGGGCTCAGCCGTCTCTACGGGATCAGCCGACTCTGCAGGCTCAGCCGACTCTGCGGGATCGGCGGGATCAGCCGACTCTGCGGGACCGGCGGGCTCGGCCGGCTCTGCGGGATCGGCGGGCTCGGCCGGCTCGGCCGGCTCTGCGGGATCGGTCGTGGCGGAAGACGCGAGGAGCACCCCATGACGACGACGCCCCAGCCGGTCCCCGCCGCGGGTCCGGACCCCTCCGCTCCCCTCCTGAGCGCCGAAGGGCTGCACATCACCTTCCCCGCCCGGCGGGGCGACGCCGCGCGGGCCCGTGCCGTCGACGGGGTGGATCTCGACATCCGGCCCGGTGAGATCGTCGCGCTGGTCGGCGAGTCAGGCTGCGGCAAGACGACGCTGGCGCGCTCGCTCCTAGGCCTCGTCCCGCCGACAGCGGGGCGGGTCACCTTCGCGGGCCGGCCGCTCGACTACTCCTCGCGGGCCCTCAAGGCGTACCGCAAACGGGTCCAGCTGGTCCTCCAGGACCCGAGCGGCTCGCTCAACCCCCGGCACACGGTGTACGACGCGGTGGCGGAGGGGCTGCGCATCCACGCGTACGCGGGCGACGAGCGCGAGGCGGTCTCAACGGCCCTCGCGCGCGCCGGACTTCGACCGCCGGAGCGGTTCTTCCTCCGCTATCCGCACGAGCTGTCGGGCGGCCAGCGCCAGCGTGTCGTCATCGCGGGCGCGCTCGTCCTGGAGCCGGAACTCATCGTCGCGGACGAGCCGGTGGCCTCCCTCGACGCGTCGGTACGCGGCGAGATCCTGGCCCTGCTGCTGCGTCTGCGCGCCGAACTCGGCCTGTCCGCGCTGGTGGTGACCCACGACCTCGGGCTCGCGTGGAACATCGCGGACCGGGTCGCGGTGATGTACCTGGGGCGGATCATCGAGACGGGGGCGGCGGAGGATGTCCTGAGCGCCCCTCAGCACCCGTACACGCAGGCCCTGTTGTCCGTCCTGCCCGAGGCCCCCGGCGACCCGGTCGTGCTGACCGGCGAGCCCCCGGACCCGTCCCGCATCCCCCCGGGCTGCCGCTTCCACGCCCGCTGCCAGATCCTGGCGACGGGCGAGGCGGAGCGAGCGGGCGTGGCGACCGCATGCCGCGAAGAGGACCTGCCTCTGCTCAACGGCAGCGGCGCTTCCCAGGTGGCCTGCCACTGGGCAGCGTCCCTTTAGGGGCGCGGGGAACTGCGCGACCAGCCACGACGGACGGCCGGCCGGACGACCGACCCGTGCGCCCCTGGCCGGTTCAGGCCTGCCCGTCGTACGCCTCGACAAGCTCCCGAGCCCGCTTCACATCATCCGAGATCGCCTCAAGCAACCCCTCGATGGAATCGAACTTCGCCATCCCCCGCACGAACGCCAAGAAGTCGACCGCGACATGCAACCCGTACAGATCGAGCCCCACACGGTCGATCGCGTACGCCTCGACCGTCCGCTCGGTCCCGTCGAACTGCGGGTTCGTCCCGACGGAGATCGCCGCGGGCATCGCCTCGCCCTGCGCGTGCAGCCACCCCGCGTACACCCCGTCCGCGGGGATCGCGGTGTGCGGGAGCGTCTCCACGTTGGCGGTGGGAAAGCCCAGTTCACGGCCGCGCTGGGCGCCACGGACGACGACGCCCTCGACGCGGTGCGGCCGACCGAGGATCTCGCGCGCCCCCTCGACCTCGCCCTCGGCGACCAGCCGCCGGGTGAGGGTGGACGAGAACGGCTCTCCGCCCCCCGCCTCACCGGTCACGTACAGATCCACCACGTCGACCTCGAAGTCGTACGTCTTGCCCTGCTCGGCGAGGAAGGCGACATTGCCGGCGGCCTTGTGGCCGAAGCGGAAGTTGGGGCCCTCGACGACGGCCTTCGCGTGCAGCTTGTCGACGAGGACCTTCATCACGAACTCTGCGGGCGACAGCTTCGAGAACTCGGTCGTGAAGGGCAGGATGAGCAGCGCGTCCACGCCCAGTTCGGCCATCAGCTCCGCGCGGCGGTGGTGCGGCGCGAGCAGGGGCGGATGGCTGCCGGGGCGGACGACCTCGCTCGGGTGCGGGTCGAACGTGACCACGACGGACGGAACGCCCAGTTCACGCGCCCGCTCGACGGCATGGCTGATGATCAGCTGATGTCCGCGGTGGACTCCGTCGTACGAGCCGATGGTGACGATGCTGCGCCCCCAGTCCTGGGGGATGTCCTCCAAGCCACGCCAGCGCTGCACTGTGACCGCTCCTCGTCGAACCTGTGTCCGTGTCTGCCTCATACGCAGCTCTAAGGGTGCCATGCCGTGTCCCGTGGACCCGCATCGGCATGGACCCTGTGACCGGTGGCACGTGACAGCCGCGCCGGTGCCGAGGACGGCGGGGGGTCACACCGGGACCCGTACCCCCGCGAGGTTCTCGATCATGCGGTGCGTGCTCGGTCCGACCACGGTGGACCACTCCTCGGGCGCGGCGGC
This sequence comes from Streptomyces sp. NPDC060205, assembly GCF_042728395.1. Taxonomy (NCBI): domain Bacteria; kingdom Bacillati; phylum Actinomycetota; class Actinomycetes; order Kitasatosporales; family Streptomycetaceae; genus Streptomyces; species Streptomyces sp. NPDC060205. The sequence continues at coordinate 5,835 of NZ_JBHWZP010000192.1, read as the reverse complement.
CAGCCAGCGGCTCACGAGCGCGGCGAAGCCGGGGATCCGGCGGCCGAGGTCGACGAGGGCGCGGTCGAAGCGGGTGGCGCCGTCCGGGGTGCGGACGAGCAGGGCGCCCACGGTGTGGACGAGCACGCGGGTGTGGTCCTCGCCGCTGCGGGCCGCTCCCTCGGCGGCGGCCCGTACCAGCGCGTCCAGCACCACCGGATCGTGCTCGCGCGTCAGCAGGAGGTCCAGGAACTCCCGCCGCAGCGGGCGGGACACGGGCGTGCCGGGCGCCGCGAACACCTCGGCGAGCGCGGCCCGCAGCGGCGGCCTGCCCCCGTCGAGCAGTCCGGCGACGAGGGGATGCAGCACCGCGCCGGCGTCGGGGCCCTGCTCCAGCCGTCGGTCGACGTGCGCCGCCACCTGCGCGGCCGTCTCCGGACGCCGTTCCACGACCTCGCGTACGAGGGCGGCCACGCGGCGGGCCAGCGCCGGTGTCGTGACCTCGGCGAGCGTACGCAGGGCCGTGCCGTCGTCCGGTTCGCGCAGGCGGTCGTGGAACGCGGCGAGCACCGGGTCGGGGTGGGTCGCCAGCGCGGCGACCAGCGCGCTCGCGGGCAGCCGTGGGTCGCGGGCCCGGAAGCGGGCGAGGGCCTGCGGCAGATGGCGGGCCCGGGTGCGCGGGTCGCGGACCAGCAGGGCCAGGGCGTCGCCGTGCAGCGTGCAGTCGCCGGGGCGGGCCAGCAGCGCGAGCGCGGTCCGGCGCAGCAGTTCCCGGTCGGTCCCGGTGCGTACGTGCGCGGCGGTCCGCAGCGCGTAGGCCGCCGCCGCCGCCCGCCGGGCCGGGCGCACGTCGTGCACCCAGCGGTCGACCGCGCGGCAGAGCGCGGACGGCTCCTCCTCGGCGAGCACGTCGAGCAGTTCGTCCGCGCGCGCGTGCCCGCTGTCGACCAGGGCCTCGGTCAGGTCGTCCGGGGCGCGGTGCCGGTGGGTGTGGAGCAGGACCTGCGCGGCGGTTGCCACGGTGGCGTCGGGGGTCGCGGGGAGCGGGCGGTCGTCGTCGAACCAGTGGGTGAGGTGCGGCTGCGCCCCGGCCGGGTCGGCGACGAGGAGGTCGGACACGGTGTCCAGGTAGCGCGGTTCGGTGGCGGGCGGCGCGCCGTCCGCGACGACGAGCCGCCGCAGCAGATCGAAGCGGTGCGCCTGCGGCAGGGGCAGCCCGCGCCAGAAACCGGGCCCGAACTCCTCCGGTACGGTCCGTCCTTCGGCCCGCCACCTGACCACGTGCTCGGCGAGGTGCCGCAGCACTCCGAGATACGGGGTCGCGTCGGACACCCGGAGCAGTACGCCCCGGAGCAGCCGGGTGGCCCACCAGACATCGATGTCCGCATCGGCGTGCACGTCATCGACGTGCACGTCTTCAAGCGTTTCGTCGGGCCTGCCGTCGAGCACGGCGTCGAGCGTGCGGAGCAGTTCGCGCAGCCGGAGGGTGAGGTGATCGTGTCCCTGTTGACGCGGCACGAGGAGGAGGGCCTGGAGCACGGGGGCGAGGCGGTGACGGGGGAGGTCGAAGGCCTCGGACCCACTCGGACCGCACCCGGTTCCGCTCGGGCCTCGCTCGGTCCCGCCGGGGCCGCGCTCGGAGCCGCGGCGGGGCGCCAGGGCCGCGAACACCGCGTCCAGGTCGACGTGCATGCCCTGGATCCAGTCGGCGAACTCCTCGTGCGCGAAGCGGTAGCCGTCCCCGGCGGGTACGAGGAGGCCCTCGGTGAGCACGGCGGAGGCCCATCCGGTGCAACCGCCGAGCCGCCGGTCGGGCACGGGCCCCCACGGGAAGAGGGTCTCGAACGCCGCCCGGTCCAGCTCCCCCTCCCCCGGGCCCAGACACCGCCGTGCCGCCACGTGCACCTGTCCGGCGACGCGGGCCGCGAGGCGCCGCACCGCCGTCCCGCGCAGTCCGCCTGCCGCCGCGAGCCGCACGGCCACCCGCAGACACATCAGATCGAGGTACGCGGCGAAGACCTCGTCCCGCTTCGCCTTCCCGGGCGGGGCGCCGGACAGCGCGGCCCGCACCTCCGAGAGCAGCCGCAGCGTCAGCGGATGCCGTGCGTCGGCCCCGTCCAGGGCGCCCTCGGGGATCCCGTACCGCTCCCGGGCCTCGCGTGCCTCGTCCTCCTCCAGGTCCCCGAGGCGTACGCAGGCGGGCAGTTCCGCCGACGCCTCGCCGCCGCGCCACCGGGGCCCGTACAGCAGCTCGGGCGGGAAGCAGGTGCCCGCCCACTCCCAGTACTCGTCCCGGCAGGCCACCACGAGACGCACGCCGTGGTCCCGCAGCCAGCCGGCGGTACCGGCGGCCCACTCCGGCAGCCGGCGGGCGAGGCCGGGCGGCATCTCCTCGGGGCTGTCGAGCAGGAGCAGCAGGGGCCGCCCGGCGTCCGCGGCGAGGCGGGCCAGCCGCTCGGGCCGGATGTCCCCGAGCCCGCCCCGGCCACCTCCGGGCTCGTCCGCCGTACCGCTGTCCGCGGGCCCCGGCCGGCAGCCGAGGGGCGAGGTCACGATCCGCCCCGCCCGCTCCAGCGTCCGCCGGGCCGCGTCGGCCAGCGACACATCGCTGTCGCGCAGATCGGCTCCGCGCAGCCACAGGGTCGGGGCCGGTGCCGTGCCCTGGTTGCGCCGGGCGGCCAGTCCCGCCAGCTCGGTCGTACGGCCGCTGCCGGGTGCGCCGACCAGCGCGAGAATCCCGTGCGAGCCGTACCCGTGACGGGGGTCGTACGAGTCGTGGGACGGGTGCCGGGAACCTTCGGTGAACGCGGTGAACTCACGCACCACAGAAGCCCGTTCGACGCAAAGTCCACCGCCGGCGCCCGCCGGGGACTCGACGGTGGCCGTCAGTTCCAGGACGCCCGCCGGATTGAGGTCGTCCCCGTAGGCGGGCACTGTCGCGGCGTTACGGGCCAGCAGTTCGGCGAGCGGGCCGGCGGCGGGGGCGCTGCCCGTGGACAGCGGTACCGCGAAGCCGCCGACCCGTCGGTCGGAGTGCAGTGCCGTGCCCAGGACGGCGACCACCGCACCGGTGGCCGCGTCGACCACCGGTCCCCCGGCCGCCCCGCCACCGAGCCGCAGCGCGTCGCTGCCGGCCGTACCGATCGCCAGTTCCAGCGCGGAATCGAGGAGATGGAAGCGGTCGGTCGCCGTGTAGGTCACGGCGGAAGAACCCAGTACACGGGCCTCCCGCCAGCCGCCCGCCGCGATACGGACGTACGCTCCGGTCTCCACGACCTCCCGGACGGTGATCGGAAGGGGGGCGAGGCCACCCAGGCCGTCGCAGTGGACGAGGGCGAGGCCGAGGGCCGGCAGAGCGGTGACCGCGTCGGCCGGGACCAGGCAGGTGCGGTCCGTGGCGGGTGCGTACAGGACGAGGCGGGAAAGGCCGTCCACCGCCTCGTGACTGGTGACGACCGTGCCGTGGTGGTCAGCGGCGAAGCCGGTACCGCGCGGCCGTCCGGCCAGATCCCGGATCCGCACCAGGGACCGGTCCGCCGCCGCACCGGGACGGACGGCGGGCTGCGCGGTCCCGTCGGGCGCTGTGCGGGCGACGTCCCGGTGGATTGCGCCATCCGCCTCAGCCCTCACCGAGGTCTCCCGGGTCATGCTCGAACCTCCCCGCCGCGCGCGCCGTACCGTGCTTTCGACGCTTCGATTTCCGACGGTAGGCGCGCGATGATCGGCCGCGACAGATCCCGAGCCGAACAAGCCCCCTTCCGCTCCCCCGGTTCACTCCGAGCGCCCGGCCGGACGGGTGAATGGACGGGGGTGGATGGATACACCCTTGGGTGGGGGAATCGAGGGGGGACAGTGGAGCGGCGCCCACAGGCGACCCCGTGAACGCCGCTCCACGACGAAGAAGACGAGGGAAGGACAAGGAAGGACAAGGTAAGACCGCGGACAGCGCGCGGAGCGAAGCGGTCAGACGAAGACCGCGAGGCTCTTGGCCTTGCCCTTCTGCTCCTCCACCAGAGCCAGGAACCGTCCCTCGGGATCGAACACCCCGACGGCCCCGGCCCCGGTGTACACCTCGGGCATCTCCAGCCGCACGCCGTTCGTCAGCAGCTGCGCGCGCTTGGTGTCCACGTCCCAGCGGGGGAACGCGGTCGCGGCGGCCTGGGCCACCGGCATCACGGTCAGCTCCTCCTGGAGCTGGTCGAGCGTGCGCGCGGTGTCGAGCTTGTACGGGCCCACGCGCGTGCGCCGCAGCGCCGTCAGATGACCGCCGACACCCAGGCCCGCGCCCAGGTCACGGGCGAGCGCACGGATGTACGTACCGGACGAACACACCACCGAGACGATCAGGTCCAGTACGGGTGTGCCGTCCTCGGCCACGGCGCCCCGGACGTCGTACACGGTGAAGGACGAGATCCGCACCGGGCGGGCCGGGATCTCGAAGTCCTCGCCCTCACGCGCCCGCTTGTACGAACGCACGCCGTTGATCTTGATGGCGCTGACCTTGGACGGCACCTGCATGATGTCGCCGCTGAGCTCGGCGATCCCGGCGTCGATGGCGTCCCGGGTCACCCCGGAGGCGTCGGCCGACGAGGTGAGGTCGCCCTCGGCGTCGTCGGTCAGGGTGTTCTGCCCCAGCCGGATGGTGCCGAGGTACTCCTTCTCGGTCAGCGCGAGGTGCCCGAGGAGCTTGGTCGCCTTCTCGACGCCGAGGACGAGCACGCCCGTCGCCATGGGGTCGAGGGTGCCGGCGTGTCCGACACGGCGGGTCTTGGCGATCCCGCGCATCTTGGCGACCACGTCGTGCGAAGTGAAGCCCGACGGCTTGTCGACGATGACAAGGCCGTCGGGCGTCTGCTGCTTCTGCGTCATTTGGCGGCGTCGCCGTCTTTCTCGTCGTCGGCCGACTCGTCGTCGTCCTCGTCGCCGGGCTCGTCGTCTTCCGGCTTCTTGTACGGGTCGGCGTCACCGGCGAAGGTGGCGCCCGCCGAGACCTCGCGCACCTGGGCGTCCTTGGCCCGCGCCTTGTCGAGGAGGTCCTCGATGGTCTTGGCGGTGTCCGGCAGGGCGTCCGCGACGAAGGTCAGCGTCGGGGTGAACTTCACGCCCGCCGCCTGGCCGACCGCCGAGCGGAGCACGCCCTTGGCGCTCTCCAGGCCCGCGGCGGCCTCCGCGCGCTGCTCGTCGTCCCCGTACACCGTGTAGAAGACGGTCGCCTCACGGAGGTCCCCGGTGACCCGGGTGTCCGTGATGGTCACATGCGAACCGAGCCGCGGGTCCTTGATCCCACGCTGCAGCTTCTTGGCAACCACCTCTCGGATGAGGTCCGCCAGCCTCTTCGCCCGCGCGTTGTCGGCCACTGGTCCGTCTCCCTCTTATCTGCTGATCCGTGTACGGGCGATCCTTGTCGCCGCACGCTCATTCGTCGTCTTCCCCGTGCAGCCGCCGTCGCACCGACAGCAGCTCCACCTCGGGGCGCGCCGCGACCAGGCGCTCGCACCGGTCGAGTACGTCGGTCAGGTGACCGGTGTCCCCGGAGACCACCGCGAGTCCGATGACGGCCCTGCGGTGGAGGTCCATGTGCTCCACCTCCGCCGCGCTCACCGCGTGCTTGCGGATGAGTTCGGCCACGATCGGGCGGACGACGGAGCGTTTCTCCTTCAGCGACCGTACGTCGCCGAGGAGGAGGTCGAAGGACAGAGTCCCCACGTACATGTGTGTTCCGGATGTCCCGCCGGGTCGGGGTAGGTGGCCCGGCCAGGCTGCTGCCGGGGCTCTTGAACGGTACCCCGAACCTCCGGTACCGCTCGACGGGGTTTTCGCCCCCGCCGCCCCTACCCTTCCCGTCACGTACTCGGG